>JAFYCU010000135.1 GCA_017545095.1 Muribaculaceae bacterium
CGGGCGTGCAGCCGCTCAAGTACGGCGGCAAGGAGCTCGACCGGGAGAACGGCCTCGACTGGTACGACAGCCACGCCCGCTGGTACGACCCCGCGCTGGGCCGCACCACCACGATGGACCCCATGGCCGAGGACTACCCCGGCATCAGCCCCTACGTCTGGTGCGCCGGGAATCCGGTGAGGTTTGTTGACCCGACGGGGGAAGAGGTCAACGTCAACTGGTTTAGCTGGATGGCTGATGGTGCATATTTCAACCAATTCTTAGATGATTTGGCGTTCATCACCGGCCTGACGCTAAGCAAGAGCGAAGACGGGTTGCTCAATTATGCAAAAGACGATGACGGATACGCGATTGTGTCAAAAGACCAGAACGGCGAATGTCTTGGCAGTGCGACAGCCAGAAATCATTTGATGACCTTGATTGACTCCGATGAACTGATTGAAGTTGGCGGAGGATTCGAAACAGGAGTGCCTTCAGACAAAAAAAACAGAATAGGCATTAATATCAGACAGATTCTTTCTTTCATCCGTGGAAGCAGAAACGTTGACAGCAGAACCTTAGGATTTGGCATGACGTTCCTTCATGAATCATTCCACACCAACATCGGTGGGAATTTAACGGACGATGTCTGGGGAGCAGGGGACGTTGTTGACAGAATGAACGTCATTCGCAACGAGTTGAATCAGCAAGGACACAATTTTGGCCAAAGGGTAAGGTATGTTTCGGCTGTTCTTAATGATTTTGAATACATCGCTTTTGACAAAGCCGCCGCAGGCTATATATTCAATGGCATCGTTCCTTTATCAACAAGATTCATAAAATTTCCAAAATGAAACAAGTCAAGAATCTACTAATTGTAATGCTGGTTTTAGCGCATACCGCACAAGCCAATTCGTTGGACGATGATTGCGAAATATATAATCTGGCTTTAGACACTATCCTCGCTGAGAACTCATTACTCGGACATCACAATTTAGCTGTTTGTGATTCGATTGTCGATATTCAAGACTGGTGGCTTCCTTTAAATGAAGAAAGTGCCCTGGAATCTCTTGAACCTAAAAAAAGTGAGTACAGCGAATGTTTGAAAAACTTGTTGTTTCCCTTTCATCAGGATGCCACATGTATACTATTCTTTTCTCCCATTAGTGATGGTGTGGTTTTAGCTGAACTTTTCACAAATATTAAATGGTATTACAAGCATGTTAAAGACCCAAAAAACTATTCCGAAATGACAGAAATGTGGCAATCCAAATTATATCGAATTGAAACGGACAATCACAAAGTCATTGCGATTAAACGCACAATTGTTCATTACATGTAGTATGATGAAAATTACCGCAGACTGCTACCAGATGGCTTCGGAGGCGGGCGTGCAGCCGCTCAAGTACGGCGGCAAGGAGCTGGACCGGGAGAACCATATTCACTTCATATTTGATCCACTTCATATTTGATTCTATGGATAAGAAAATAGCAATAACTTTTACCCACAAGTCATGAAACTTAACATTACTGCATTCATTCTTTGGTGTCCAGTCGCTTTCGTGGCGAGGACACAGGTTGCATATCAAGCCCATTGCCCGCACGATGGCGACCGGGTGATGAAGACCGCCTATGAGTGGCTTGACATGCCCAGCGACACCACGGTGTGGGACATGAGCCATGTGGTGGAGACGGGCGAGAGCCGCGAGATGCGTTGGCGCGTGATTGGCGACAGCCTGCTAACCCGCGTGGAGGGCGGCACGCAGCATCACTACCGCCTGCGCGGCGACACGCTGTGGCTCATGGGCAGCGAGAACCGCCTCACGCAGCTGCGCGACTCGGTGCCGTCGGCGGCGATGCGCTATCCGCTCATGGTGGGCGACACGCTGCACACGCCGTTCTACTACCACGGCCGCTACAGCGGCAACAACGCCGTGGCCACCGCCGGGTGGAGCATCGTCGAGGCCGTGGCGGTGGGCACGCTCATCCTGCCCGCCGACACCGTGCGCGGCGTGCTGCTGGTGCAGGACACGCGCACGAGCCGCGTGCGGGTGAGCCCCTTTGCCGAGGCCGATGCCATCAGTTTTGGCAGCGACTCGCTGCTGCACCATGTGGAGCGGCTGCGGTGGTGGTACGCCCCCAGCTACCGCTATCCGCTGGCCGAGAGCCGCGAGAGCGTGTTCTTGAGCGGAGCCGCCGAGCAGCGACGCAGCCGGTCGCTGCACTTGTGCTGCCCGGCGGTGCAGGAATATGCCCTGGGCGTGATGCCCAACGAGGTCATGTGCAGCCCGGTGGAGGCCTCGCCGCTGCGCTTTGGCGGCCACGGCTTTGCCGACGCCTCCTCCGCCGCCGCGCTGTCGGGCGTGCTGGAAGTGCGCGAGCAAGGGGATGCCGTGGAGGTGGCCTACACCCCCGACGAGGACTGCCGCGTGGAGATGGTGCTCACCGACGCCCTGGGCCGCGTGTATGCCGCCCGGTCGCCGCACAGCGTGCAGGCCGGAGCGTGCAACGTGGGCAGGCTGTCGACCGCCGGCCTGCCCGCAGGGGTCTATCTGCTCTACGTGGGCAATGGACAGCAACGAGAAGTGAAACGCATCAACGTGGAATGAACGATTTGTTCTTTCTGCTACATTTTGGATGTTTTTCCTTTGAGTCCACGGCGCAAAAAATTGTCAGTTTTTCCGCACCGACTTTCGGTTTCGGGTCACCACGATGCCTTGTGTGGCGGGGGTGGCGGGCTGGCCGGTGATGGTGTACCACTGGTCGTTGTCGATATCGTCGTCATCGGTATCGGCCGGAACATCGTTGATGGCGGTTGTCGTTGCGGGGGCGGCCTGCGGGGCGGCGGCACTGGTGAGGCGGGCGTACTCGGCCTGTGCGGCGGCCATCTCCTCGACGAAGCGCGGGCTGGTGCGCAGGCGGGCATAGGTGGCGCTGCCAATCATGCGCGCGGCATCCACATCGCTCTGCCAGTGCGCACCCACAATCACGCGGCTCTGGCCATACTCATAGCCCAACTTGAGCAACGCCTCCTGCGCGGCTGGATTGAGCTCGCTCAGTAGCAAAGCCACCATCCACCCCTTGGCGCTGTGGCTCGAGGGGAACGAGGTGGCCGTGAGCGACTCGCCAGTGGCCACCGGCTCGTTGAAGGTCTGGAACGGACGGCGGCGGCGATAGTGCGTCTTGGTGGTGGAACAAGCGTTGGAGCAAGTCTTGAGCGAGTTGGAGAGCATGGTGTAGATGGCCGGCGTGGCCGTGGGGGTGATGGTGAGGCCAAACACCGGCGAGAATATCGAGCAGATGTAGGTATAGACCCCGTTGGCATGGTTCAGCGCCTGCTGGCCACGCTCGGTGTCGCGAAGGGACTTGCCCAGAAAGTAGCAGTTCATGTCGTTGGCAAACTGCACACTGGTGCTGTCGGGCGGCGGCGGCAGGAAGTTGGTGCCGTCGGCCAGTTCCTTGGAGGTGAAATAGGGGTTCTGCGCCACGCCGCTGAGCGTGATTGCCGCCACAGCTACAAGGGTGAAGCAATAGCGTTTCATTGTTTGAGGATTCATCGGAGAGGAAAGTTTTCAGTTAGGGCTTACGCAAGATAGGGACTTTAAGGACTTTAAAGACCTTAAGGAGCTTAAAGGCTTTAAGGTTCCAAGGGACTCTCCTTCGCGCTTCTCGGTTCCGGTTCGGGAAGGCCTTCCGTGTCGAGGTCGAGATGGCCTATCGTGGTATCGCGGCTGCCGCGGGCATGATCCTTTACTGGAACCGCCAGCCGGGCATATTCGGCCCGCGCCGCCGCCATGTCGGCCAGAAAGGTGGAGTCGGTGTGCAGCCGGGCGTAGCAGGCGCTGGCCACCACACGCGCGGCATCCACATCGCTCTGCCAATGGGCACCCACAATCACGCGGCTCTGGCCATATTCATAGCCACGCTGCAAAATGGCATCCTGCGCAGCGGGGTTCACCTCCACGAGCAGCAACGCCGCAAGCCAACCACGGTTGGTGTGTCCCGAGGGGTAGGAGGTCTGTCGGAGCGTCTCACCGCTGGCCACTTCCTCGCCGTAGCGCTGGAAAGGGCGCACACGCTGGTAATACTCCTTGCAGCGCGACACCCCTTTCGACCCGGTAGCGAGGGCATTGGCCATCATGCGATAGATGGCCGGAGTTTTCTCTTTCGACATCCTCACCCCCATAAAGGGCGAGTAAATCTCGAGCAGATGCGCGGTGGAGCAGCTGGCATCTTCGAGGGCAATCCGTCCACGCTCGGTGTCGCGCACACTCTTGCCCCAGTAGTACTGGCTCATGTCGTAGGCAAACTGTGCGCTAGTGCTGTCGGGCGGCGGCGGCAAATAATTGATAGCATTGGGCATGTCATCGGTATGCAGATAGGCCGAGGCACGCTGCTGCGCATTCACGGTGACGGCCAACAAGGCCAACACCGACAGCAAGAAAAGGGTTCTCGAAGTCATAGGTTTCGGTTCTATTTTTCAAATTCAAAGTAAAGGTAGCCACATGGCGGTGAATGGCCAAATAATGGGTGGATTTTTAGCGTTTTTTAAACGTGGACACCGCCATACAAAACGACCGCGACGATTCGCATCGTCGCGGCAATTTAACTTTACTTACTACTACTGAAGTGGCTACGTAACTTGGTTTCAACTAATAACTCTTTCGTTTTCGATCAATCGGCCTCGCGGCTCGCAGCCGCACCGATTTTCACACTGCAAAATTACTGCCGCTCGCCCACCCCGGCAATCGCTACAAGTGGGGAATCGCGCAAAATGCCATCATCAATAGTGGGGAGTTTTTAATGCACAATGGCGCAATTCTTTTTAATGCAATGCATCATGGCGCAACGCGGTTATCGCGGCTCGCATCTTGATGCTCGGTTCTTGACTAGGCTATCAGCCGCACCAAGGTGCGGCTCAACTGTTCTCGCGCCTCGCGTCTTAGAAAGCCCCTCTTTCAGGAAGGGTTTGGGGAGGGCTCTTCAGCCATCAGCCGCACCGGGGTGCGGCTCTACTGTTCTCTCTCGCGTCTTAGAAGGCTTTAGCGGCAACAAAAAAAGGGCAAGCTTACTATATCGCGCCGCTACAACCCGATACCCTTGCTTCGGTCAAGACCTGGGGGATTCACGGGGAGCTGGCCGTATAGGACTTACCCGGCTGCAAAAGTACTGCTTTTCCCGAAACTGGCAAAATTATGCCCCTATTTTCGGCATTTTTTCACAAAACGAGTCAAAAAATAGCTTACAATCTTAATTATTGTAAATTTTTGGTGCGAAATGTTGCGAGTTCCGAATGTTTGACTTACCTTTGCAGTCCGAAATTTGAACGCACACACGCTCTAACCATTCGATTCGTGAAATGACGCACGTTCTGCAACCACATGGCCTACGAGTAGGCAAACCTGGAATCTGAACCGAAGAGTTAAAATCCATAATGGTTTTGTGAGTTAGACCACACCGCAAGGCGGCAACCTCATGTTGCGCACGCCTGCGGAGCATCGCCATCGCCCCAAGCATCGCCATGCCGCTTGGGAGCCGTGGTGCGCACTGCCTGACGAGCATGCACGCGCAAAAAAATCACGCGTTTTTTGAATTTTTTTTGCCGTGTGTACATTTTCCCAAAACCTCTGCCATCGTTTGGCAGAACCCTGTCCTAATTTTGCGGCATCAATTCATTATTAACTATTTAAACACTGCCATCATGACTAAGCAAACCACTACCCCCAAGCGCAGTTCGCTCACATTGCTCACGGCTTTTGAGCAACTGCTGGAGAAGGCCGAGGACTCGAATTTGAGCAAGGAGTTCTTCCGCAAGTCGAAACGCTTGACCGACTACGTGTGCAACAAGCTCGGCATCACGCCTGTTCAGGCGGTGTTTCTGGCCGTCATTCTGAATGGCGACCGCGATGAATATGTGCGTCTGAGCGGCATCAGCCGCATGCTGGGATGCAAAAACATCCACCTGCTGCCGCTGCTCGGCGAACTCGACGAGTTGGAGCGCACCCGTCTGGTGAACTGCAACCGCTGCAATTCCGACAGCGGATACCGCGTGCCCAACACCGTGCTTGACGCTTTCAAGCGCAACGAACGCTACACGCCCGAGACCCTCACCAACCTCACCCCCGACGAGCTGATGGCCAGGTTTGACGAGCTTATCGACATGCGCGACAACGACGACCTCTCACTGGAAATGCTCGTCATGGAGCTGCGTGAGCTCATCAACGCCAACCTGCACCTGACGTTGTGCAGCGGGCTCAAGGGTCTGGGCCTCGACGACAATGAGCTGGCATTGACCACCTTCTTTGTCGTCCGCTTGGTGGTCAACAACGACGACAACATCCTCCTGAGCGAGTTCAGCGATGTGCTCAACGGCTTTCAGCTCAAGCGCATGCGCTCCTCGTTCACGCGCCACACCAGCCCGCTGATTGAGCGGCACATCGTCGAGCCTTCGGGCAAGGAAGGGGTGTTCGACGGCAGCGGCTGGCGACTGAGCAACGAATCGTGCCAGAGCCTGCTGAGCGACTATAACGTGCAGCGCGACCAGGAACCCAAGGATTCGAGCCTGCGCATGGTGGACGACATCACCGCCAAAACGCTCTTCTATAATGCCGCCGAGCGCCAGCAGGTGCACCGTCTGGGCGAGCTGCTCGACCAGCAGCACTTCGACGAAATCCGTCAGCGACTGGCCGACAAGGGCTTGCGCAAGGGATTCAACTGCATCTTCTACGGTGCACCCGGAACCGGCAAGACCGAGACCGTGCTCCAGCTCGCCAAGGCCACTGGGCGCGACATCATGCAGGTCGACATCCCGCAGGTGAAAAGCATGTGGGTGGGCGAGAGCGAGAAGAACGTCAAGGCCATCTTCGACCGCTACCACCGCCTGGTGGAAGGTCGCAAGGTGGTGCCCATCCTGCTCTTCAACGAGGCCGACGCCATCTTCGGCACGCGCATCGAGGGCGTGCAGCGCTCTGTGGACAAGATGGAGAATGCCATCCAAAACATCATCTTGCAGGAGATGGAGACGCTCGACGGCATCCTCATCGCCACCACCAACCTCACGGTGAACCTCGACAAGGCCTTCGAGCGTCGGTTCCTGTACAAAATCAAGTTTGAGCAGCCTTGCCTCGAGGCCAAGCAGCACATCTGGCAATCGATGCTGCCCGAGCTCAGCAGCGACCAGGCGCAAGAGCTGGCCGAGAGCTACGACTTCAGCGGCGGCCAGATTGAGAACATCACCCGCAAGAAAGCCGTCGACGACATCCTCAGCGGCCACGAGGGTGTGGACATGGAAGCCCTCCACAACTACTGCCGCAGCGAACTCATCGAAAAGGGGTCACAAACCGCCCACGTGGGATTCAAAATCGCATAGTGGGAACGCGCTGATACCGAAACAACACACGCACCGCCAGCCAGGCCGCCCCTCGCGCAGGAGCGGCCTTTTTTAGTGCCCGAGGCGGAAACCAGCAAAACTAGCGAAACTAGTGAAACCAGTGAAACTAGTGGAACTAGCGAAACTAGTGAAACCAGTCAATATAGCAAAAAAAACAAGGCTCCGCCCTCGAAATCACGCGCCAACTCGGAAAAACCCAAAACTAGTTTTGGTTTTTCGCTCGGTTTGCAGTAATTTTGCAGCTTAAATCGTTTCGAAGCATGGAAGAAAGGAAAAGCGTTTTCAAGCGCGGGGCGGAATGCGGATTGCCTATGGGGCTCTACATGTCGGTGATGACCCTTGCCACACTGTATAGCGACAAGGCAAGCCTGCTCTCGTTGCTGTTCTTGGTGATGCTGCTGATGGGGCCAGTGGTCATCTACCGTTTCCAACGACAATATTTTCTTCAAGAGCATGGCATGACCGAGTATTCGGCCCTGTGGATGCTGGGCATCCTCATGGTGATTTATGGTGCGCTCATTTCGGGCGCGGTCACCCTGGTAGTGCTGCAATGGCTACGCCCCACGCTGCTCTACGACCAGGCACAGCAGTTTCTCGACCTGTGCAAGGCCACACCCGACATGCAGGCACAGTTTGGCACTTTTGTCGATGTGGTGCAGAAGATGGTGGATGAAAACCTGCTGCCCAAACCCATTGACACGGTGTTCAGCACCTTTTGGTTTGTCGCCTTCAGCGGCTCGATGCTCAGTGCCATCACCGCAGCGTTTGCCAACCGAGCCATCAAGAATCAGTATTGACGCAAACATATGTAACATCCGAAGTCTAACGCTATAAATATGGACATTACCGTAGTAGTACCCCTATACAACGAAGCCGAGTCGCTGCCCGAGCTGGCGGCATGGATTGCCCGCGTGATGAACGAGCATGGATTCACCTACGAGGTGCTGATGATTAACGACGGCAGCACCGATGACTCGTGGTCAGTCGTCCGCCGTCTGCACGAGGAGAACCCGGCCATCAAAGGCATCAGTTTCCGGCGCAACTATGGCAAGTCGCCGGCACTCAACACGGGATTTGCCGCCGCGCAAGGCCAGGTGGTGATCACCATGGATGCCGACCTGCAAGACAGCCCCGACGAGATTCCCGAACTCTACCGCATGATCACCGAGGAAGGCTACGACCTGGTGAGCGGCTGGAAAAAGAAACGCTACGACCCGCTGTCGAAAACCATCCCCACCAAGCTCTTCAACGCCACAGCACGCCGGGTGAGCGGCATCCACAACCTGCACGACTTCAACTGCGGCCTGAAAGCCTACCGCAGCGAGGTGGTGAAGCACATCGAGGTGTATGGCGACATGCACCGCTATGTGCCCTATCTGGCCAAGATTGCCGGGTTCACGAAAATAGGCGAAAAGGTGGTGCAGCACCAAGCACGCAAATATGGCGTGTCGAAGTTCGGCCTCGACCGCTTTGTGAACGGCTATCTGGACCTGCTCACGCTGTGGTTCCAAGCCAAATTCGGCGTGAAACCGATGCACTTCTTCGGCCTGCTGGGAAGCCTGATGTTTGTGCTGGGCTTTATTGCCGTGGTGCTCGTGGGCGGGCTCAAGCTCTATCACATGTGGCATGGCGACCCCTACACGCTGGTCACCAACTCACCCTATTTCTACCTCGCCCTCACAGCCATGATTCTGGGCACGCAGCTCTTCCTGACCGGATTCCTGGGCGAGCTCATTACCCGCCACGCACCCGACCGCAACCACTACGAAATCAACGAGGAGCTGAAGTGAGAACCAAGAACCGAGAAACAAGAACCAAGAAGCAAGCCGTGACCATCGCTTTGCGCCATTGTGCATCGTGCATTGTGCATTGTGCATTAGTTTATTGCGCATTGATTCTGGTATCGTGCACCGACAACAGTTGCTACGACAACGGCAGTGCCCTGCCATTGGTGCGGTTCTATGCCAGTGGCACCACCAAGCAAGTCACCGTCAACGGCCTCACTCTGCGCGGACTGGGAGCACCGGGCGACAGCCTGCTCATTGACTCCACAGCCACCAGCGAGGTCTATCTGCCATTGCGTGCCACCGCCAGCAGCTCGCAGTGGGTGTTCGACTACCCCGGTGACACAGACCTGGCCGACACGCTCACCATCGCCTATGAACCCATCCCCTACTTCGCCGGTGCCGAATGCGGTGCCATGTACAATTTCCAGCTCACCGATGTGAGCTGCACGGACAACGTGATCGACTCGGTGCAGGTGGTGAAGCCGCTCATCAACAACGGCACCGATGTGGCATTGCGCGTGTTTTTCCCCACCGAATGACGATGAAAAGGATTTTGTTCATATTCACATGGCTGTTAATCGGCATCGCGGTTTGGTCCCAAGAGCCCGACCAGCGGCACATCACACCGGTGCAACCGCCCACCAACACCACCCTGCCGCCGGCACAGGGCACCAAAGAGGATGTCATCCGCCGCTTTCTGAGCGGCGACACCGTAGCCGCCGCCGAGGAAGCCCGGCGCGACTCGGCAAAACGTGCCTACACACGCTATCCCAAGCTCACCGACATCACCATAGGATTGAACTTTATCGACCTGCCGCTCATGGCATTCGGTCAGGACTATGCCAGCATCGATGTGCACGCCACGCTCAATATGTGGAACCGCTTGCAACCCGTGGTGGAGATGGGACTCGGATGGGGCAAAAACAATCCCGATGACATGAACTTCACCTACCGCGCCAAGCCGAGCCCTTACTTCAAGGTGGGTGCCAACTACAACTTCCTGTTCAAGAGCGATCCGCATTACCAGGCCGTGCTGGGCGTGCGGCTGGGCTACAGCACCTTCCGCTACGAAGTCACCGACATCACCTACCGCAACACCTATTGGGGCGAGGATGTGGCTTTCTCCATCCCCGGCCAGCACAGCCACGCCCTGTGGGGTGAGGCCGTGGCGGGGCTGCGCGTGAACATCTGGCACGAGTGGTCGCTGGGATGGATGTTGCGCTACCACGGCGTGTTCAGCTACGGCCGCTCCGACTACAGCACGCCCTGGTTCATCCCCGGCTACGGCCCACGGCGCGGCAACATCGCCTTCACCTTCAGCGTGGCCTACACCCTGCCACTGACACAGAAATAGTTCTCAGTTGGGGCTTACGCCAACTAAGGTCTTTAAGGTCTTTAGGGACTCTAAGGACTCTAAGTGGTGCGCCATTTAGCGCACCACTTCTCAGTTCTCGCGTCTTGGAAAGCCCCTCCAAAGGAGGGACTTGGGGAGGCCACACGGGGTTTGGGGAGGCTCTGAGCTTGGTTCTTGGTTCTCGGTTCTTAGCTCTTGTGCAACATGATGTTGATGATGATGTTCACGTCGTCGATATCCACCACGCCGTCGCCGTTCACGTCGGCGACCGGGGTCTCGTCGGCCTTGTGCAGCAGCATGTTGATGAGCAGGTTCAGGTCATCCACGTCCACCACGCCGCTGCCGTCGGCATCACCGCGCACGGCTGGCTCCTCATCCATCTCGGCCATGAGAGTGAAATCTTGCCACTGCGGTGCTTCGCGGTAGAGCGACACTGTGCCTTTGGGCACGTGAAGCGTGCACTGGTCCTTGGGCACGTACATGAACACGTTGTAGCCCAGTTCCACATTGCCGGGGACGGCCACATGCGAGTAGATGTTGCGCAGGCCAGTGCAGTCAAACACGCCCTGTCCCAAAAAGGTCACCGAAGCAGGAATCACCGCCGAACTGAAACCGTTGCAGTTCCAGAACGCACCCTCATAGATTTTCTCCACCTTCCGGCCTATCTTGAGCTCGCCCGTGAAGCCCGTGCAGTTGTAGAATGCCCAGTCGCCGATTTCGGTCACATTGTCGGGGATAGTGAGCGAGCCGGTGAAACCGCAACCATCGAATGCGCGCCACTCAATGGCTTGCAGTGCTTTGCCCAGCGTGAGGGTGCCGTTGAGGCCTTTCAGATTATAGAAAGCACGGAAGCGGACGCGCTCCACCTTGTCGGGGATGACCAGCGAGCCGGTGAAACCTGTGCAACCGTAGAATGCCTCGCCGTCGATAAACGTCAGCTCCTCGGGGAGCACCAGCTGGCCGGTGAAGCCGCTGCAGTTACAGAAAGCATAGCCCTTGATTTCGGTCACACCATTGGGGATAACGAGCTGGCCTGTGAGGCCGGAACAGTCGTGGAAGGTGTTGAAATCTATCTTCGTGATGTTTTTGGGCAACTTGAGTGTGCCTTTCAGCCCTGTGCAACGCTCAAACACCGATTGTCCAATTTCGGTGATGCCATCATGGAGCACCAGCTTGTCGAAGCCCTTGCAGTCCTGGAAACAGAAGTTCATCAGTTTGGTGACACCCTGTGGAATGGTAAGAGTACCCGTAAATCCCTCACAACCCTGAAAAGTCTGCACGCCCAGCTCGGTCAATCCGGAGGGCAGGTTAAGCGGGCCTGTCAAGCCCGCACAGTCTTGGAAAGCCTGGCTTTTGATGGCGGTAAGCCCGGCAGGCAGGTTAAGCTGGCCCGTAAGGCCGCTGCACATGCCAAACATGGCCTCGCTGATGACTTTCATGTTCGAGGGGAACACCACCGAGGTGAGGCCCGTGCAACTGGCAAACTCGCCATAGCTCGTTGTGGTGAGCGATTCAGGCAGACGCAGCGTGCCGGTAAAACCTTCACAGCCCTGGAAGGTGGCACCCTGAAGCTCGGTCAACGAATTGGGTAATTTCAATTCGCCTGCAAGCGAGCTACAACCATTAAACGCACACGTCCCAATCACTTTGAGTGTGCTGGGCAGCGACAATGCTGTGGCACCCTCCATCCATTGGAATGCATGTGCGCCGATGCTGGTCACTCCCTCGGGAATGGTGAGTGTGCCTTGCAAGCGGATGCCCTCGAAAGTGAAGGGCTTGATGATTGTGCGGCCAGCCGGCAGACGGAACATGGTCATCTCCTCACCATTCACAACCAAGCGTTTTCCCCAGTAAAGCGGGTTGGACGATTCGTCCTCAAAATCAATGTCGCACCAAGCCGACAGGTTAGAGATATACACACCTTCGAAGGTTCCATAACCGCCTGTGCCAAATGCCGCGAAAGCCTGCTTGCCAACAAAAGTAAGCTCGTTGCCCACGGTGAGTGCTCCACGCAAGTTCGTACATTGATAGAACGCATAGGCTCCGATGGTCTTGAGCTTCGATGGCAGCTTCAGGCCACCGGTTAACCCATTGCAATACCAGAAAGCATTGTCACCTATCGCCTCAATGGAGTCGCCCAGCGTGAGCGTGCCCGTGAGGCTACGCTGGTTGTAGAACGCACGGCTACCCACGGCACTCACCACATAGCGGTCGCGCCGCTCCACATATTCGTTCCGCTCGTTGTCCCATACCTGATAAACACGATAGACAATGCTGGGAATGTTCACACTGCCCGTGGTGGAAGCACCCGATGCCAAACCCGTGGCCGTTACATGGCCCGCAGTCGACACGTTGTAACGCACTCCCTCATAATCAAAAGTTTGCGCCCACGCAGCCGACAAGCTCATCGCACATGCCGCGAGCACAAGTAAACGTAATAATTTCTTCATAATTGTACCATTTTTTTATTATCAATATTATCACTGCAAAATTATACAATGAGCCGCTATCCGCCCACGTGAATCAACTTAAAAAATACTAACTGGCACATTTTTTTCATCACCACTCTGGCCTTCGTGCGCTTTTAAACCAATACAAATCCTCTCACTTCTTGCTGATGGTATGAGTGGCATGATAAAGCTCACCGCCGCTGGTAATGCCCTCGATGGTGATGGTGTAGGAGGTGGAGGGCTGGTCGTTGGTGTAAAAGTCGAAAGCACTCATGCCATCGCTGCCCCAATTCACACGCGGGTTCCAGTAGAGCGTGTTGCGCAGGTCGTTGCCCGGTTCCAGGCCGCCGTTGCCGCCCGGCTCGTAGCGCGGTGCGTAGAACGCCACCGGCGACTGGTAGCCCAGCATGGTGATGCGTTGCAGATAGGAATTGGTGCTGACAACACTCCATCCCATGCCGCCGTCTTTGGTCTCAATCACAATCATGCCACCCGGGAACCCCCACGTCATCGACTGCGAGGGTTGCAGATAGTCGATGCGCTTCACCGTCTCGAACGGGATGGAGTTTTCGATTTGCGCCAGCACCGGCTCGATGGTGGTGATGCCAAAGAGACCGTACGATGGCTCGTTGCTGCCACCGGTGGTGGCATGGCGGGGGATGCGCTCGGTGCTCTCGTCCTGAGCAAACTGCACACCATCCACCATCCATCCCACGGGCATTCCTTGGGGATAACGGAAGTCGCGTGTGCGCATCGAGACGATAATGCCATACCGATCTTGCAACCCCGGCACACGCGAGATGAATTGCCTGAACGATGCGATGTGGCGGGCTTGCATCTCGTCGCTGCTCAGCGACACCTTGGCCATGGCCTCGAACATATCTTCGGGCAGCCGTTTCTTGCGGGCAGCCACCTCCACCTCGGCGAGCACGATGTGGCGCATGCCATCGATGGTGTTCACGCGCTGCAACTCATTGAGGAGCCAATCGGTTTCGCCACCAGCTTGTGCGGGTTTCGCGTTAGCCGACACGGCTGGCTGAGTCATCACCACATAGGGGAACTCCTCTTTGTCGATTTCAAGATTCATCTCGCGCTTGCCCTTCACATTGAAAGCCTGCAGCACGCATTTCACGCTGTCGGGATAATCCTTGAGCGTGATTTCAAAGCGTCCGTCGGCATCGGTCGAGGCGGCCTCGGCCACGCCGATTTTGGGAGCCAGCAGATTCACGGCGGCGTTCTCCAACGGGCGTTTGCGCCACAAGCTCACCACGCGTCCGCTCACCACCTGCGCCTGTTCGAGGGGGAACGCCGGCTCGGCCAGCCGGCCTCGCATCACCGCCGGCACATCGTAGCGCCGCCACCCCTGCGTGCGCATCAGCAGGTCGAGGTGATGGGCGCGTAGACCGGTGGAATCTGTTTCAAAATAATAGGCAGGGTTGTGAATGCGCCCTTGCAGCTCGCTTTGCAGCAGCAAGTTGACGCGCATGGCCGACACCGAATCGACCGTCACCGAGCGGTTGTCGGTCACCGACACGGCATAGTCGCCTTGCGGCACGCCGAAGCCGCTGGCCGCCACACGCACCTGCACTAGCTCGCGGCTGTCGTAGGTGGGGCGGTTGGTAGTCACCGCCACACGCCCCGGCTCATCGCCAATGTTGAAAAACATGCGCTCGCTGAGCCGCTGCCACCGCTCGTCGAGCAACAATGCCTGCACCACCCCGGTGGGCATCGACGCATTGTCCAAGACCACCATGCCCTGCCCCACGGCCAACAGCTGTCCGCGCTCCTGCACCACGATGACCGCCTTGTCGGCGGGGGCTCCAACGGCCTGCACGATGGTGGAGTGGGCACTGCGCTCCACATGCAGCACGGTGGCATTGTCGCGCACAGCAGGCAGAGCCGCCCGTTTCTCGCGGCCCATGGCGTCGCGCACCTCGGCCATATAGCTCACGCCCAGGCGAGGGGTGAAACGCACCAGCCCCATGCCATCGTGCTCGGTATTCACTGCGGCCACCTCATTGCCGTCGGCATCCACGATGCGTCCGTTCACCACGGCACAGGAGCCGTCGGAAGCCACGGCCTTGAACGTGGTGGCGCATTCCACTCCCGGCACCAGATAACCGCCTTCGGGGTAGAAGGTGATGTCCAAGTCATCGCCACGGCGCGGCATGGCGATGTATTTCTTGTAGTTGTCAAAGGCCACGAGGATGGCTGGCGACTCTAAGTCGCGTCCCTTGACCCGCAGGCGCACCGTGCCCTCGCCACCCGACCGACTGTACCATTTGTCTTTCGACGCCAGCGCATAGCCCATTTGCTGGAATTTCACCTGCTCGCCTCCTGGCCTGCCGACCAGATTGAGCGTCAACAGCAATTCATCGCCATCCCACTCGGCCCGATGCGCGATGGTGTAGCGCGTGGCCAGCGGACTCACCACCTCCACCATCTGCTTGTAGAAATAGGCCTCGCCTAAGCTCTGCATAAACAGCGTATAGGCCGAGAGCTGATAGGAGCCTTCGGCCATCTCGGGGGAGAGCGGCAGGTAGCCGCTGAACGCCCCCTTGTCGCCGCGCAGCTTGATGCGTGTGGTCACGGTGTCGAGCGGGTTCTTCAGCTCCACATACACAAAGCGGCTGGCCTCCACCGGCTGATGGGTGGAGGCATCCACCGTCCACGCCCGCAGCCAGATGGTGTCGCCAGCCATGTAGCGGGGCTTGTCGGTCATGACGTGGATTTTCTCCTGCGGAAACATGTAACGCTGCAAAGCCAGCCGCGACGCGATGGAGTCGGCAAGCTGCGCATGAGCCATGGTGGCCAGCAGCAGCATCAATAAAAGCATTAGTTTTTTCATGATGAACACGTTTGCTGGCCATCAAGCAATCCTTTTATCTCCTTGCCATCCGGTCACAGTGCCAGACGCAGGCCGAGGTCCATGAGCGACACCGACGAGCGTCCGCGCCGTGCCACGCGGCATCGGCCGGGGTCGGTGTTGCTCCAGCCACCGCCACGCATCACGCGCCAGCTACCCGTCACCGGCCCGGTGGGGTTGGTCTGCGATGCGCTGCTGTAACCGGCATAATAGTCGTTGCACCACTCCCACACGTTGCCGCTCATGTCGTACAAGCCCAGCTCGTTGGGGGCTTTCGTGGCCACCGTCTGCGTGCCATAGCCCTCGGTGCGGGGTTCGGTGGAAGGGATGGTACCAAAATACCAAGCCACCTCATCCACGTTGTTGCTGCCAGCATACTTGTAGCCCTTGCTCTTGTTGCCGCCGCGGGCCGCATATTCCCACTCGGCCTCGGTGGGCAAGCGGAATGTCTCGCCCGTGAGCTCGTTCAGCTTGGCCAGGAATTCCTGGCAGTCGTTCCACGTCACACGCTCCACAGGACGCTGGAAGTCGTCAGTGGCACCAAAATTGGTGGCAGCACAGAAAATGCTCGGATTACTGCCCATCACGGCAATCCACAGTTCCTGCGTGACCTCGGTGGCTCCGATGCTGTAGTCCGAAAGCGTCACCTGATGAACCGGGTACTCGTCCGTCTCGCTTTCGCTGGCCTGCTCGGCCGTAGCTCCCATGGCAAACGTGCCTCCCTCGACGCGCACCATGGTGAACGACACGCCGTTGACCGTGTAGGTCTTCGTTGCCTCAGGACCGCTGGGCTGCTTGCCCAAGATCACGTTAATCACAACGTTCAGGTCTTCGACATCCACCACGCCGTTGCCGTCCACATCGGCTTGGCTACCTGTTCCTTGACCCAAAATCGCGTTGACAACCTTGTTCAAGTCGTCGATGTCGACAACACCATTGCCATCCACATCACCCAACATACCGCCCGACATAGCGCGATGAGCAGGCATCGACAGGAGATTCAGCGGCAGAATACCGCACACAAAGGCCAACACAAGGCCCATTAAAGTTTTCTTGTTCATAAGTTTATCGTATTAGTTATTTAAATTATACAACAGTTTACCGACAGGTCAGTCGGTGAGTTTGAACGTGATGGGCAGCGTGTACCACACATTCACGGGCCGGCCGTTGACCATGCCAGGCACGAAGTTAGGCAGCATCTTGCACACGCGCACCGCCTCTTGGTCGAGGCACTCATCCACAGCCCGCACCACCTTCACATCGCACACCTGGCCAGACTTATTGACCACGAGCTGCAACACCACGCGGCCTTCAATCTCACGCTCCTGTGCTTCGGGTGGATACTGGATGTTGGTGGTAAGGAACTTCATCAGCTCCACCATGCCGCCCGGATAGCACGGCATCACCTCGGCCGAGATGTGCACATCGCTTTGCACCCGCGCGGCACTGGTGATGGAGTCGATGGTAGCCTGGTCCTCGGCAGCCAAATCGCCCAAAATCGGGCTCTTTCCCTTGTCGTAGAGCAGCACCTGCTTGAGCAACTCGGCGGCGGCCTGATGGTCCTGCTTTGCGGCCCGCGTGAGGAATGCGATGGCTTTGGGCACATCGGCTTCCACACCGCGGCCATAATAGTAGCGGTAACCCACGCGATACTGCGCCTGGGCATCGCCACTGAGTGCATCAATCATAATCCGGTCAAACTCGGCCGCCATCACCGAATCGGTCCGTTCCTCATCGGAAAAGGGAGCCGCCTGGGCACTGCCGGCCAATAGCACAAGCAATGCCAACATGCACATAAAACGTTTCAAAACTTTCATAGGAGAGGGATAGGGATTCTAGGGCCTCTAAGGATTCTAAGCGGTGAAAAACGTTCTCAATTCTCGCGTCTTGGCAAGCCCCTCCTTCAGGAGGGGTTTGGGGAGGCCCCACGGGGTTTGGGGAGGCCCTGAGACCCTGAGCTTGGTTCTTGGTTCTTGGTTCTCGGTTCTCATTCCTTGTGCAGCATGATGTTGATGATGATGTTCACGTCGTCGATGTCGACTTTTTGGTCATTGTTGAAATCCGCAAGACAACCCTTGCCTCTTTGAAGCATCTGACTGATGGTGCCGTTGAGGTCATCAATGTCAACTTGACCATCACCCGTCAAGTCAGGAAACAGGCCGTAATCTCTCCAGTCAATGTAAATGATTCTGTCGCCTACCCGGCAGTCCCGCAGCAAATGCAGCATTCCCGTCCATCCATAGTTCCAGCGAATCTTCAGAAAGGGATGATGCGTTGAACCGATGGCTTCATACCAATGATACAACGGATAGTTGGGGTCTTCAAATACAACATCAGCGGTAAGTTCTGGGTTATAGACTGTGCCCATTTGCCCGGCGAACACCTCGTTGTCCCGCTCCAATCTGGGAACGTCCCAAATCTGAAAGCATTGCACTTCCTCGTCACTTTCCGAACTAAAGCTCCCGAGCAACAATGTGTCGCCGGGTTCAGCTGCAAAATCGTATAGCATAATAGAGTTTGCCGCGATGGAATCTCCAATCACTGGAAAGAAGAACACTTTACGGTCCTGCTCATAAATGAGCTTGCTCAGCGATGTGGAGGTGGTGTTGTTCTCGAAGTCTCGCACGCAGAGCATCAATTTCTTGCATGGCTGGCTTCCAATGACGGTATCACCATCAATGAACCAATGCTCTGTTTTGAAAACAGGCATCATGCCATGGCACACACTGTATGTCACAACCCAGCTTTTGCCGTTCTCCACAAACGGCCGGTAGTCTATGTCCTCACTGGCTGCAAAGCCACAACTTTCAATGCTGTAATAGTTGTCCTCGCCAAGAATGGTAGTCAGTAGGGACACACAAAAAAATAGAGTTATAGCACGTTTCATAACACTTTCAATTAATATAGATAACAAATTTACAAAATATCCAAGAAATACAATAATATTCTTATATTGCATGAAGATACTACCACAGATTAAATATATATTTTGAAAATATTATCATTTTTACAGCAAATCATCTCACCGCTCCGCAACTTTGCCAGAATGTTGCGCCTTTTGGTACATTAAAACCACACACCTTGTTGTGAATGATGCTGCCGCCATCCGATAAGGCAAGTGCGCTTCCTGGCTGCAATTTAAGAATAACATTCTTTAAGGCTCCACCGGAAACAGCCAATGTAGATCCCATGAGTTTGTTTTTGAAAATTAATTGACAGCTCATGGTAATTCGTATTATTTTTCTTTCACCGTCCGGCGTAACGGACTTTTTAAAGTGGACTCAATCAAATCCATTCTAAACTGGTGTTATTACAGCTCAACGGATAGCCATCCTTAGGGAATCTTTACCAGCATTGCATCTCACTCCTTGTGCAGCATGATGTTGATGATGATGTTCACGTCGTCGATGTCCACCGTGCCGTCGCCGTTCACATCGGCAGCTGCGGTCTCGTCGGCCTTGTGGAGCAGCATGTTGATGAGCAGGTTCAGGTCATCCACATCCACCACCCCGCTACCATCGACATCACCACGCACAGCAGGCTCGTCATCCATTTCGGCCATGAGGGTGAAGTCTTGCCACTGAAGTGCTTCGCGGTAAAGCCCCAGCTTGCCTTTGGGCACGTGCAGGGTGCACTTGTCCTTAGGCACATTGTTAAACACATTGTCGCCCAACACCACATCGGTGGGAATTTGCACATAGGAGTAGATGTTGCGCAGGCCGGTGCAGTCGAATGCGCCCTGCCCCAGATTGGTCACGCTGGCAGGAATCACCGCCGAACTGAAACCATTGCAGTTCGAGAACGCGCTACGATTGACTTTTTCCACCTTGCGGCCGATTATCAGTTCGCCCGTGAAGCCCGAGCAGCGATTGAATGCCTCGGCACCAATGTCAGTGACATTGTCGGGAATGGTGAGCGGCCCTGTGAAACCGCAAACCGCGAATGCGCTGCCCTCTATCGTCTTCAGCGCTTTGCCCAGCGTGAGTGTGCCTTTGAGCTCAGTCAAGCCAAAGAAAGCACAAAATTGGATGGTTTCCACCTTGTCGGGGATGACCAGCGACCCCGATAACCTCGTGCAACCTTCGAAAGCATAGGGACCGATAAACGTCAGCGCTTCGGGCAACACCAGTTGGCCAGTGAAACCAGCGCAACCGAAGAAGGCATAGTTCTTGATTTCGGTCACACTATTGGGGATGGTGAGTTTGCCGGTCAGGTTAACGCAGTCGTGGAAGGTGTTGGATTCAATCTTCGTGATGTTTTTGGGTAACGTGAGCGTGCCAGTCAGTCCCGTGCAGTATTCAAACGCCGATTGTCCGATTTCGGTGATGCCGTCGTGGAGCACCAGCTTGTTGAAACCTCTGCAGTCTTGGAAGCAGAAGTTATTCAGCTTGGTTACACCTTGCGGAATCGTCAGTGTGCCCGTGAGTCCCTGGCATCCTTTAAACGCACTCTCACCCAGCGTGGTGAGTCCGGTCGGCAGATTGAGTGCCCCAGAAAGCCCGGTGCAGTTTTGGAAAGCCTGGTTGCCGATACGGGTGACACTGGTGGGTAGATTGAGCTGGGTAATACCGGTGCAGTAAGAAAACATTGCATCAGCAACTTCGGTCATTGTCGAAGGCAATTCCAGTGAAGTGAAGCCCGTGCAATAGGTGAATATTCCATAGCCCATAGTGGTCAGCGAGGACGGAATGCGCAGCTTGCCGGTAAAGCCCGAACAGCCTTGGAACGCGCCACTGCCCATCTCGATGAGTGAGTTGGGTAACTCCAGTTCGCCCGTGAGTGTGTTACAATCTTGAAAAGCACTTTGACCTATGTTTTTTAAAGTGTTGGGCAACGACAGCGAGGTGGCTCCCTGCATGTTACTGAATGCGCCATCACCGATACTGGTCACCCCTTCAGGAATGGTGAGGGTTCCTTCAAGATTGATGCCCACAAAAGTGTTCGGCTTGATGGTTGTGCGGCCGGCGGGCAGACGGAACGTGGTCATCTTTTCACCATTCACCACCAAGTATTTTTCCCAACGGAGGGGGTTGGACGAGACATCCTCAAAATCAATGTCGCACCAAGCTGCCAGGTTCGAGATGTTCACACCTGCACCATAACCGCCAACGCCGAATCCAGAGAATGCCTGCTGACCCACAAAAGTCAGCTCGCTGCCCACGGTGAGGGCACCACGCATACCCATACACTGATAGAACGCAAAAGCACCGATGGTCTTGAGTTTGGAGGGCAACTTCAGGTCGCCAGTGAACCCGGTACAACACCAGAAGGCGTTGTCGCCAATGGTCTCGATGGAGTCGCCCAGAGTGAGCGAGCCCGTGAAAGTGCGCCTGTTGTAGAAGGCACTGGCACCCACAGCCTTGACCACATAGGGGTCGCGCTTCTCCACATTCTCGTTCCGGTCGTTATCCCACTCTTGATAAACCCTGTAGGCGATGCTGGGGATGTTCAGACTGCCTGAGGCCGGTGTGCCTGGGGTCATGCTGATGGCTATCGCGGAGCCCGTTCCTGTCACTTCATAGCGAATGCCCTCGTAGTCGAA
>JAFYCU010000136.1 GCA_017545095.1 Muribaculaceae bacterium
GATTTCAGTTCTCAGTTTTCAGTTTTCCGTTCTCAGTTTTCAGTTCTCAGTTTTCAGTTCTCAGCTTTCAGTTCTCAGTTTTCAGTTTTCAGTTCTCGGTTTTCAGTTCTCAGTTCTCAGTTCTCAGTTTTCAGTTAACGAGTAAACCAGCGGCGCAATGTGGTTCTTGGCTCGGTCATCAGCCGCACCGGTGCGGCTCTACTTGTTACTTGTAACTTATCACTTTTTCACTTGTCCCAAGTGAGGGTGTATCAAAAGTGTTTTGCACGCTGCGCGTGGAAATCTTTCAAATCATTTTCAAATCCATCAAAAGTCATCATTAAAATAAATTGAAAGATTTGTGATATATTTGGATGACTTTCCCGCCGTTAGGCGGCTACCTTCGTCGCCAAATCGAATTTTGATACACCTTCATTTAGGGAGCCATGTGCTCGTAGCTTGTAGCTAAACCTCACCTTCCCTGTCCGCCTTGGCCTTGCTGGCCCTGACCTTGTCCGCCGCCGGCCGAGCTGCCGCCCACCACGTCATCGTTCTCGATGGTCTTGTCGGTCTTCTTCACGCGGGCGTTGAGCGAGCCGAAGCGGTAGCTGATGCTCAGGTTGAAGCGGCGCTGGCTAAACTCGAAATGCGAGCAGCCGGTGTAGTCGCCCTGGGTGGTGTAGCTGCTGAAGCCGCTGTAACGGGGCGAGAAGGGTTTCTGCGCGCTCAGATTCACCGTCAGACGGTCCTCCTTGAGGAAGCTGCGCTGCAGACTCAAGCCGTAGAACCAGCCGTGGCCGTCGTAGCCGTAGAGTCCTTCGGCACCGCCTCCCCACTTGCCAACGTAACCGCTCAGGCGCAGCTTCCACGGCAACTGCTGCGTGATATTGGTGTAGAAGAACGAGGCCCAGTGGCCCTTGTTGGTCAGGTCCAGTGCATCGCTGCGATAGTAGTCATGTCCCAGGTCGCCGTTGAACATCATGCTCGTCTTGGCGGCCACCTGCCACTGGAAGAAGGCGTTGATGCCCACATGGCGGCGCGTGAGCGTGTTCGCGTAGGTGTCTACATCCTTGCCATCCTCGTGCCAGCGCACCTCGGTGATTTCGTTGTTGCTCCACGAGAAATTGGGAGCCACGTTAAAGGTGAATTTAGCACCAATCTGCATATAGGTGATGCTGGTGGAGTAGTTGCGCGCGCTGCTTAGGTGGGCATTGCCATAGTGGATGGTGGTGGGGTTCTCGATCACGGCGGGGTTCAGGTAGCTGATGCCGGGGCGGTTGATGCTGGTGGAGAAAGCAAACTTGAGGCTGCGGGCAAAGTCGAACTGGTAGTTCACACTGGCGCTGGGCACCCAGTCGTTCAGGGTGCGGTGGAACGTGGGCTGCGATCCGTCGGGATAGCTGGCGCGTAGGCGGCTCCACTCGTAGCGCAGTCCGGCGCGAGCCGTCCACTGGCCGTGGGTGAAGGTGTAGCTGGCATAGGCCGCCCCCACTTGGGTGAGGTGCTTGAAACGCGAGTCCACGTCGGGCATGGTGATGCCCGTACCGCTGTAGTCCATCGTCGTGGTACTGCGGTTGCTGCGATAGATGTATTTCAGTCCCGTCTCAATGGTATGCCCTAAGGCCACCGGGCGCGTCCAGTCGAGCTGCCAGGTGTGCTCCCAGAAGCGCTCGTTGCCGCGCTGGTGCGTGAGGTCGTAGGGCATGGGCGACTGCCAGCCATCGCTGTAGGTCATGTCGATGCCTGTCTTGTTGAGCGTGCTCGAGAGCATATAGCTGGCCGTGAGTGCCTCGCCCTTGCGGTGCGTGCGGTGCTGGTAGTCGATGCGACCATTCACGTTATAAAAGTGGTTGCCACTGGTGTGGGTGTGCTGGCCGTAGCGGTAGATAGGCGAGCCATCGGCAGCGGTCATCGTCACCAGGCCGTCACCGTCGGCGGAGTAGTTGTAGTAGAATCCGCCCACCGAGGCTGTGACCAGATTGAGCGAGTCGGCCTCGTAGCTGGCCTCGAGGTTGCCGTAGTGTACGTTCACGCTGGCGTCGCCGCCGCCAGTGGTGTGCAGCGTGTCGCCGGTGGCGCTATAGACCTGCATGATGTCCTGGCGCTGCTTGGCGCTCTCGCGGCCATTGTGCATAAAGCCGTAGTTGATGCTGGTGACCAGCTTGCCGTGCTGCGCGGTGAGGTAGGCGTTAGCATTGGGGCTGCCATAGTTGTCGATTCCCGCGCTCACCGTGCCTGTGGCGCCGCTCATGCCGCCGGTGTCCTTCATCACGATGTTGAGGATGGCACTCACGCCCTCGGCATCGTATTTCGCTCCTGGCTCGGTGATGACCTCGATGCGCTTAATCATGCTGGCAGGAATGGCTTTGAGTACCTCCTTGGGGTTTTGCGAGATGCTGGGGTCGGGGTGTCCGTTCTTGTAGATGCGGAAGTTGGTGTTGCCCTTCACACGGATGTTATCCTCGCCATCGACGGTGACCAGAGGCACCTTACGGAGCATGTCCATCACGGTGCGTGTCTTACTCTCAGCATCGGCCTGCACGTCATAGCTCACGCGGTCCACCTCGGTCTTGATGAGCTGGCGCTGCGCGGAGATTTCAACATCCTTGAGGCTCACGCTCATCTCGATGTCGTCGAGCGAGTCGGGCTGCTCGGTGGCCGTGGTGGTCTGTGCCGTGGCGCCGAGGGTGGCGAACGTGGCGAGAGTGATGAGGGTGGTTCGCATCATTTGGCACAATTTAATGTGCAGATAATTAATGGGTTGCATAGCTTAGTATGTTTAAATTTTTATTCATTCTTAGTATACCACTTAAATAGTACACTGCAAAGGTATGCACATTTTTCGAATCTGCAAAATTTTTTTCGATTTTTTTATCAAAAACGCCAAAAAGCGCCGACTCGCGGCCATCGAAAATTCAGCGAAATCGTCTGTGCAATCAATAGACGCTCAAGTGCCCCGAAAAGTTTCAGAAAACCACGTTAAAAAACTTTAAGATGCGAGATGCAAGATGCGAGATTCAAGACGGCTCACGCACGTTATACCGCAAACGGCATCTAATCATGCAGAGCCGCAGGTGCGGCTGATGGCCAAGTCAAAGCTCAAATCAGCACCCGCAAACGGCACCCAATCATGTAGAGCCGCATGCGGCTGATGGCCAAGTCAAAGTTCTAACCAGAATCCGCAAACGGCACCCAATCATGTAGAGCCGCGCGGCTGATGGCCAAATCAAAGCTCAAACCAGCATCCGCAAACGGCTCCCAATCATGTAGAGCCGCACCGTGCGGCTGATGGCCAAGTCAAAGCTCAAACCAGCATCCGCAAACGGCATCTAATCATGCAGAGCCGCAGGTGCGGCTGATGGCCAAGTCAAAGCTCAAATCAGCACCCGCAAACGGCACCCAATCATGTAGAGCCGCACCCTGGTGCGGCTGATGGCCAAGTCAAAGCTCAAACCAGCATCCGCAAACGGCTGGCGCAAACGAAGTTACAAGCCGCTGCACGCAGCGGCTCTACAACTGGTGGCGGAATGCATCACTGGGAACTGTCACGGCGTTCTCACCGCGAACACCATGAACATCAGTAGATGAAGCTGCTTCCGCCGAGGAACTCACGCAGGAGGCTGGTGCCGGGGATGTCTTTCTCCTCGAGCGGCTCGAAGTAACCCAGGAATCGCAGCAGGCGGTTGGCCTCGGCATATTCGGGCACATTGTTCGGCACCTGATGCAGGAGCGGCTCAGCATGACCACGCACCACAGCCAGCTCGAAGAGCAGCGATGAGTTGAACGTGGCATCGGCATTCTCCTGATAGGGGAAAATCCACTTCTCCTCGCCTCGCCGCACGCTGGGCCAGCGGGCAATGGTGGCCTGCGC
Source organism: Muribaculaceae bacterium (assembly GCA_017545095.1). Next base: position 3,851 of record JAFYCU010000136.1, read on the forward strand.
CGTGGAGCCGCGATACTTGGCATCGCGGATGATGCGGCGCAGCAAGCGGTTGTCGGTGGTCGACACCCAGTTGTGGTCGTCGATGCTCAGCGTGGTGAGTGCACTCACATAGAGGCGGAATTTGAGGTGTTCGGGAATCTGCTTAGTGAGCTCAGGGTTCAGGCCGTGGATGCCCTCGATGAGCAGAATCTCATTATCTTCGATCTTGAGGGTGTTGCCCTTGTATTCGCGCTGGCCGGTGGTGAAGTTGTAGGTGGGCATGCTCACCTCGTGTCCGGCGATGAGCTCGGCCAGGTCGTGGTTGAACTGCTCCAGGTCGAGCGCATACAGCGACTCGTAGTCGTAGTCGCCGCTCTCGTCGCGTGGCGTGAGGTGGCGGTCCACAAAGTAGTTGTCGAGTTCAATCACCTTGGGACGGATGTAATTGGTGAGCAGCTGGATGGCCAAGCGCTTGCTGGTGGTGGTCTTGCCCGACGACGAGGGTCCTGCGATGAGCACCACGCGGGCACCACCTTGGTGGTAACGCTCGGTGATGTCGCGAGCAATCTTGTCGATCATCTTGTTGTGCAAGGCCTCGGCCACAGCCACAAGCATCGGAGCATACTTATGGTGCACGGCGCGATTGATGGTGCCCACATCGTCAACACCAATTACATCGTTGAACGCCACATAGCTGGTGAAGGCCTCAAACATCTTGGGCATGTCGATGCGCTGCTCCACCTGTTCGGGGTGCTTGCGCGAAGGCGGCAGCAGGAGCATGCCCTGCTCGTAGGGCTGCAGGTCGAACACCTGTAGCAGCCCCGTGCTGGGCACCAGCGGACCATAGAAACTGTCGATGAGGTCGCCGAGCTTGTAATACACCGTGTAGAGGTCGTGCACCGACTCGAGCAGTCGCACCTTGTCGCTGAGTCCCTGCTCGCGGAACATCTCAATCACATCGGCGGTGAGCCGCTCGCGTCGCTGGAAGGGCAGATCCTGCGCCACAATCTCGCGCATGCGGGTATTGATGGCCTCGATCACAGCTGGCGTGAGCGGCTCAGGGTCGTGCTTGAGGATGCAGTAGAAGCCGCCCGAGATGGAATGCTCGATGCGCAACCGCTTGCCAGGATACAGGTCGCGGATGGCTTTGTAGAGCACCATGCACAGCGACCGCACATAGGCACGCTGGCCAAAGGAGTTTTCCATGCCCACAAACTCCACATGCTTGGGTCCATAGACGGGATAGCGCAGGTCCTCGCACTTGTTGTTCACCAGGGCGCACAACGGCACGAAACCCAGACGCGCAGCCATGGTGCGGCACACGCTCAGCAGCGTGTCGCCACCGTCGATGGGGATGTATTCACTCGTATTCTTGCAATAGATTTTCAATTCGTCGTTCATATCGATATGTTTAAGATGCGAGACGCGAGATGCAAGCTACATGCTTCAGGCTATAGATATGCTTGTTTACTCGTTTTCTTGTCTACTCTCATTTATAGCCTGCGAAATTAGCAATAATTCTTGTGAGCGATGTCATCGCGACTCAAAATTCACATTTTTTAGCTCCAACGGGCCAGTAAGGTAACCTTACAGCTATATGAAGGTTTGGTGAATTTTTACCTAACAGTAATAATTGGCAATGCCACCCACCAAAAGACATGAAAATGGTGCGGTCGAGCGCCAACCAATCGAAGTGCAAACCGAATACAACGCCAATCTGGTTTAAGCATTGTTGAGTTGCAGCCTTTGTTATCTACACTCGTCTGAGTTTTTGAGTTTGCCGAGTCGCAGCCCATTTTATGACCCAAAAGGCTCGCCGATTGTTGTCGGCGAGCCTTATCGTGTGGGATGCGAGAAGCGTTATATCAGTTATCAGTTGAGGCTACGAGAGCGACGATCTACAAGTGTCGCAATGCGGCTCTTGCATCTCGCATCTTGCATCTTACCTCACAATAGTCTTGACACCATCCTCGATGACAATGCCCTTGTAGTCCTTGCCTACGGGCTGGCCCATCACGTTGTAACGCTGGCCAGTCTTGGGCTTGGCTGCGTTGAGGTCGGTGACGGCGGTGATGATGGTCTCCTTGAACGTGGCGTTGATGGTCACCGGTGCGGCGGGCATCTCGAACGCGTAGGTGTTCGGTTCGTCGCCGGGGGTATAGTCCACATTGGCGCGACGCGGTGCCAGCATGGGTGCGCCGCTTGGCTCGTTGGCGTCGACCGTGGCAATCGTGAGCGCATCAAGCTCATAGCCTTCGTCGGGTGTGATGGTCAGTGTCACGATTTCGCCCGCCATGGCGTTTTCCTTGTCGCAGGTCACCGTGCCGTGGTCCAGCGACCCGGGCAGGCTGATGGCGTAGGTGTCGCCAGGAATGAGCGTCACGGTCAGGTCGAGCCCGTCGGTGATTCCCGAAGATTCGTCGGAATAGAAGTAGAGCGTCATGCTCTGCCCGGTGCTGGTGACGGTGGTGATGTCAGTCCATTCGTAGTAATCGGTGCTCACAGCGGCATCCAGCAGTTTGTTGCCACTGGCTTCGTTGTTGTCATAGACGGTGAAATAATCATAAGACGATGTCATGATGCGACCCGAGAGTTGGATCGTGTAGCCTGCAGGAGCGTTGATCACGAGGGTGCCATCGCAACTAAAACTGTAATCCTCTTCCGCACCGCCATCGTCATAGACTTTGAACGAAGTGATGCTCGCGGGAATGACGGCTGTTTTGACGCCGGTCTGGGGCATGTCGATGTAGAGGCTTGTCAGGTCGTCGGTGAACGTGGAGGTGACGGTGACATCCGAGGCGGGCATCGAGAAGGTGGCGGTGTTCAAGCCGGTGTACCAAATCATGTCGGTCACGTCCACGAGATGGTTGTTGGCGTCAGTCACGATCAGATCGGTGAGCACAAAACCCTCATCAGGCTCTGCCGTGAGCGTGACGGTCTCGTTCACCACGGCAGTGACGTCGCTGGGGATGATTATGCCGCCCTCATCGGGGTTGTTAACGGTGATGTCGTACTCCGTGCTGGTGCTGACGAGTTCCACGGTCAGGTCAAGGCCTTTGCAGTTATCCCAGGAGGCATAGAACCAAAGCATTATTGTCTGCCCTGTGCTGGTGACGGTGGGGATATCGGTCGTTTTATACCAGTCGGAACTTTGCGCCTCGTCGATTAACTTCGGTGCATTTTTGTCGCTGCCGTCATAGACGGTCAAATGGTCGTATGTGTTTGTGCCACCAGCGGTGATGGTGCCTAAAACTTTGAGATTATAGTCCTCGGGTGCGGTCAGGACGAGGTAGCCATTGCTGCTTGTGCTGCAGTAGCCGTTTTTGCCGCCGTCGTCATAGACCTTTAACTGCATCACGCCCTCAGGGATGGTAATGTTCTTGGTGTAAACTGTTGGCATGTTGACATAAGGAACATCACTGGTGGCTGCCGGGTCGTCGGTGAACGTGGGGGTGACGGTGACTGCTCCATAAGGCATGATAAAGGTGGCGGTATTCAGATAGGTGATCCAATCTACTGCCACTTCATTATTGCCTGCATCCTTCACACTGAGACCGCTGAGCACAAATCCATCATTAGGCGTGGCAGTCAACGTCACCAATTCATTAATCTTGGCCTCCGACTTGTCGCTCTCAACGATTCCATTAGCATCGGCGTTGATCGTGATGCCAAAGTTTTGGTTGGGGTTGACGACCGTCACCGTCAGGTCAAAGCCGGCACGGGCTCCAGAACTATCTGATTTGAAGTAGAGCGTCATGCTTTGGCCGGTGCTGGAGACGGTGGTGATGGGGTTGACGACACCGCTCAGTTCGTTGATTAGCTTGTCGCCGCTGGCTTCGTTGTTGTCATAGACGGTCAACTTGTCCCAGCTTGCTTCTGTATTCGCGCTGCCCGAAAGCTGCAAAACACAGCCCTCGGGAGCTGTGATCACAAGGGTACCGTTACAGTTGTTGTCGTAGTTCCCGCTCTTGCCACCGTTGTCATACACCTTGAAGGTGGTGATGTTGGCATTGGCAAGCGTCAACGTGTCGGTGCCTGTCTTGGGCATGTTCACAAACCAGCGTGCAGCCGTGCCTTCAGTCTCGTTTAGGTCCTCGGTGAGGTTCACCGATGCCGCCCAGGCCGATAAGCCGGCGAACAGCATCAAAAGGATGAGTAAATACTTTTTCATAGTTCAACAATCATTGCCCCTATCAGTTTCCTCGGATTTTAGGGCGAAACAATAATAGTAAAAGGGCGCGGGAATCTGTACTTGTTGCCCTTCCCGCGGCTCAAGGTAAGAATCCCGGTCGCCAAGAACAAAGCGCCAAGCAAACGCCTTTACTCCCACACTCAGCCCCTCCGTCCTGGCGGGGCCTCGGTCAGGAATCTCGCAAAATTACAGCGTTTGATTGAGATGAACAAATTATTGATGCTTTTTAACGGTCACGTCAAATTGCCATGATTTGCATTAAGTGATGTGAAAAATAAGCCTCTTCCGAAATTTGGAATGATGGATGTGATTGAAGATGAAATGGCTTGACACGCGTCAACGCTCAAACACTTAATAATCATCTCGCAAGATTTATCAGAGAGATATCGTTTTGCCGAAAACTCCATATCTATCACTTCAACTGTAGGATGACCCAGTTGTTTTTTCTCGCTCTTCAACTCCTTGACTACACCGACAAAAAGCATCGTGCTTGTGGCTGCCATGATCAGATGGCATCATCGATGGGGATGGTGGTGGCCTTTTCTCTGCGACAACAGGGTGGCTCACCTTGCCGCAAAAATGTAGCCAACTATGGGGACACAAAGGGGAAAAGCGAGAAAATTCGCACGATTTCTTGCTTTTTTATTGAAAAAATTATGCAACGTTAGAAAAAAGATGTATCTTTGCGGCCATTGACTGATTGACCTGAAACAAAGAACAACAACACTTGGTTTATTTAAATTTTATTTTTATGAAGAGACTGTTAACATTTAGCATGCTCTTGTGCCTGTTAGCAATAACGGCGCAAGCACGCGTCATCAAGGGCGTGGTGGTTGCCGGTCCGGAGGATGAGCCTCTGATTGGTGCCACTGTCACCCCCGTAGGTGGCGGCAATGGAACAGCCACCGACATCGATGGCTCGTTCACGTTGAATGTGGGCGACAATGTGAAGTTGCTCACGGTGACTTACATCGGTTACCAAACCAAAGAAGTGGCTATCTCCGACAACATGCGCATCGTGCTCGAGGAGGGTGAAAACACGCTCGAAGAAGTGGTGGTCACCGCTATGGGTATCAAGCGCAGCGCCAAGGCGCTGGGTTACGCAGCCACTGCAGTGAAGGGTGATGAAATCACCGCCGCACGCACCAACGACATCATGTCGTCGCTGGCCGGTAAGGTGGCTGGTGTGCAAATCGCCGAGTCGTCGTCCGACCCCGGTTCGTCGAAGTCGGTCATCATCCGTGGTGTGAGCTCGCTCTCGGGCAACAACCAGCCGCTCTACATCGTCGACGGTGTGCCTATGAACAACTCGGCCACCTTCAGCGGTGACGGACTGAACAGCGGTTTCGACTTCGGTAACGGTGCCAGCGCTGTGAACCCCGACGACGTGGAGTCGATGACCATCTTGAAGGGCGCCGCCGCTACGGCTCTGTATGGTAGCCGTGCTGGCAATGGTGTGATCCTCATCACCACCAAGAAGGGTGCCAAGCAAGCCAAGGGCGTCGGCATCGAGTACAATGGCGGCCTGCAGTGGGAGAGCGTGATGCGACTGCCGCAGACGCAAGACTCCTTCGGTATGGGCTGGTATGGCGACAAGACCGACATCGAGAACGGTTCGTGGGGTCCCGAAATGGACGGCTCCACACTTCGCTATGGCTGGATCTACAACAACAGCCAGAAGATGAAGAGTTACGTGCCCATCAAGAACAACATGAAGGACTTCTTCTCGACCGGTTTCCGTTTCAACAACTCGTTGAGCTACAACGGCGCCACCGACAAGAGCACCTACTACCTGTCGCTCTCGCAAATCAGCGATAACGGTATTATCCCCACCAAAGCTGACAGCTACGACAAGTACACCTTCTCGGCTCGTGGCAGCCACCAGGAGGGACACGTGAAGTTCTCGACCTCGTTGAACTACGCTTTCCAGCGCAACAAGTTCGTCACCACCGGTCAGGGCGCCACGTCGATGTACAACTCGATTATGCAAACCCCGCGCGACATCTCAATCGCCGAGTTCAAGAACCTCGACGACCCGTTCAACTCGCCGGGCTACTACTACACCCCCTACGGTGTGACCAACCCCTACTGGATTCTGCACAACTACATGAACAACTTTGAGCAGGAGCGCTTCTATGGCAACTTCGAGATCAACTACGACTTCTTGAAGTACTTCAACCTGGCCTACCGCTTCGGTATGGACACCAGCACGAGCCAGCACGACCAGGGCGAGCCCAACCTGCGTGCCCTGTTCGGCGGCCAGCCCAACGCACTGCTCGAGCCCGAACCCGACAACCTGGCCAAGGAGACCGGTATGGTCAGCCAACAGACCAGCCGCCGCCGCGAGCTTGACCACAACCTGATGCTCACCTACGACCAGCAGATCAACAACGACTGGCGTGTGAACGCAACCATCGGTTTCAACGGCAACGAACGCCGCTACTCCTACCTGCTCAGCTCGGTGACCAACCTGACCATCCCCACTTGGTTCAACCTGAGCAACAGCGCCGAAATCCCCTCCGTGGAGACCTACCAGTGGAAGCGCCGCTACCTGGGTCTGTATGGCACGGCCGAGGTTGACTATAAGAACTTCCTGTTCTTGACCTTGAATATGCGTAACGACTGGTCGTCGACCCTGCCCAAAGGCAACCGCTCGTTCTTCTATCCCGGCATCACCGCCAGCTTCCTGTTCAGCGAGCTGCTCACGCCCGAAGCCCGCGAGGTGCTCAGCTTCGGTAAGCTGCGTGCCGCTTGGGGTAAGACTGGTAATGACGCCAGCGTGTACATGACCAACTCGGTCTACGCTCAAGCCGTGGCCAACTCCAGCGGCTGGGCCGACAGCGCCTTCCCCTTCACCAAGACCAGCACCAACGCTTACAGCGCCGGCAACGTGCTCGGCAGCCAGAGCCTGAGTCCTGAGATGACCACCGAGGCTGAAGTCGGTCTGCAACTGGCCTTCTTCCAGAACCGCCTGTCGATCGACGCCAGCTACTACAACCGCAACACCGACAAGCAGATTTTCTCGCTGAACATGGATCCTGCCACGGGTTACACCGCACAGAACATGAACCTTGGTAAGATTAACAACAAGGGTGTTGAGCTTCTCGTGAGTGCCACTCCCGTCAAGGTGGGCGACTTCTCGTGGGAAGTGAACTGGAACTTCACCAAGAACAAGAGCAAAGTAATCAGCCTGCCCGAAGAGCTTGGTGGCATCGCCAACATCTACGGCCTGAGCGGCGGCACGAGCATGTATGCCATCGTGGGCGAGCCTCTCGGCGTGTTCAAAGCTTACGTTCCTATGCGCACCGATGACGGCAAAATTATCTGCGACAGCAAGGGTCTTCCCATCCAGAACCCCGACCAGCAGATTGTGGGCGACATGAACTACAAGTATCAGATGGGCTTCGGCACCACGTTGCGTTACAAGGGTGTGAGCCTGAGCGCTGCTCTCGACATCCGCAAGGGTGGTATCATGTACTCGCGTACCGCCGACATCATGTACTTCACCGGTAACGCCATCCAGACGGCTTACAACCATCGTAACCCGTTCATCGTTCCCAACTCGGTTCAGCAAATTGACACCGACGAAGACGGCAACCCCATCTACGGCGAGAACACTACCTTCCTGACCCCGTCGACCATGTTCAGCTACTGGGATGCCGGTGGCGACCAGCTCGATGCAGCCTTCCTGATCGACAAGAGCTATGTGAAGCTGCGTAGTGTGGTCCTGAACTGGGATCTGCCCAGCAAGTGGTTTGCCAAGACCTTCCTCACTGGTGTGAGCATCTCGGCATTCGGTAACAACCTGTTTGTGTGGACTCCGAAGAGCAACACCTTCATCGATCCGGAGGTCACCTCGTTCGGTAACGACCTCGAGGGTAACTATGGTGAGTACTCGGCTAACCCCAGCTCGCGCAAGTTTGGTTTCAACTTGAAGGTTAAATTCTAATCTCATTAAATCGTCACAACTATGAAAAAGATATTGTTATTTACCGCCGCAGCTGGCTTGCTCGCCCTGTCGTCGTGCGATCTCGACATCAACGAGGACCCCAACTACCCGTCGGGCAGCGCCGTGACTGTGGACTTGATGTTCCCCGCTGTGGAGAACGCTGTGGCCGATGCCGTAGGCGACCAGATGTTCAACTACGCCGGCTTCTTCGCACAGTATTTTGAGCAGCTCCCCGAAGCCAACCAGTATAACGACATCGCCGAGCTTCACCTCGATGAGTCGTCGAATCTCTTCGACCGCTGCTACCGTAATCTCTATGCCGGTGCGTTGCAGGACATTCAGGACATCCTGAGCCGCGACGAGAACACCAGCGACATCTTCGCCTGCCGCGTGATGCGCGCCTACGCCTTCCAACTGCTTGTCGACAACATCGACAAGGCTCCTTACACCGAGGCTCTGCAGGGAAGCGCCAACAGCCAGCCCAAGTGGGACGAAGGTAAGGACATCCTCGCTGGCGTCTACAAAGAGATGGACGATGCAGAGAAGAACCTCACTGGCCAAGTGATGAGCCTCACCGACCCCATGATGAACAAGAACATGGAGCAGTGGCAAGGTTTTGCCAACGCCCTGCGTCTGCGCATCTGCATGCGCATGATTGCCGCCGGTGTCGATGCCGCCGGCTACCAAGCCAAGGCTCAGGCACTGGTGAAAGACAACAAATTCTTCACTGGCGACATCACCTGGAACGTGTACAGCCCCTCCGAGGGTCAGTACAACCCCTGGTATCAGGCCAACTTCAAGCGTCTGGCCCTGAACCACGTGGCTGCCTACCCCATCGTGAGCTACTACCTGGCCACCGCCGACCCGCGCATCAGCTACGCCATCAACGTCACCGAGGCTAACGGCGACTATGTGGGCCAAATGCCTGGCGGAAAGATTCCGTCGAAGACCTGGAACGGCGACTGGAAGAACAAGGACGTGAGCAGCATCAAGGGCTCGCCGGCCATGAGCATGCCCATCTACCTGTTCACCCAGAGCGAACTGCAATTCCTCATCGCCGAGGTTGAGATGAAGTACAACAGCAACGATGCCAAGGCCAAGGCCGCCTACGAGGCTGCCGTGAAGGCCGACTTCGCTTCGCGCGGTGTGGCTGGCGCCGATGCCTTCCTGGCCAGCAATGCTGCCAATTGGGACAAGGCCACCAACAAGGCCAAGCTCTTGGGCATGCAGAAGTGGGTCGCCTTCTTCTATCGCAACCACATGGAGGCCTGGAGCGAGGTGCGCCGCACCGACATCCCCGCCACCAGCGATGAGACTGCCGAAAGCATCTTCAAGGATCCCTCCGACTACAGCGCTGGCGACATGATTGTGCCCGCCACCAACTACATCGTGGCCGGTGGCCTGTGCAAGCGCGTGCCCTATCCCGAGACTGCACGCCAGCTCAACAACAACACCCCCGAATCGAAGCTCCTCAGCGACCGCGTGTTCTGGGATGCGAAGTGATTACGACCGTTTAGATTAATCATTTTAATAGAGACAACACTATGAAAAAGATATTTTTATATGCAACAGCCCTGTTGATGGGCGCGGGCGTGTTCACCTCGTGTAACGACGGCAAGGACGAGCTCACCGACTCGCGTCTCACCTACTATGTGGTGCTCGAAATGCAGGGCGACGAATTCGTTACTGTGCCGCTGGGCTCTACCTACACCGATGCCGGCTGCAAAGCCACTCTGGCAGGTGAGGATGCCGCTTCTCGACTGAAAGTTGACAACCCCGTGGATGTGAACACCGTGGGATTCTACGAAGTGACCTACTCGGCCAAGAACGACGACGGTTTCGCCATCTCGAAAAGCCGCACCGTGTGCGTCTACGACCCCAACGCTTCGATCGACATCTCGGGTGTCTATGATGCCGACATGGAGCAATCAATCTACCTGAACAACGGCAAGACCTACGCCGACCGTGCCGAATACTACGGCAACACCAGCCAGGTGACGGGCATCACGTTCGAGGAGTTCCTGCCCGGTATCTTCTACTGCAACGACTTGTTCGGTGGTTGGTATGCGCAGATTCGCGGCTATGGAGCCGGCTATGCCATGACCGGCTACATCAGCGTTGACGACGAAGGCAACGTGGAACTGCTCGACAGCTACACCCCGACGTGGGGCGACAGCCTCGACTACATCGAGGATGGAATCTACGACAGCGATGCCAAGGCCATCGGCTACAGCTTGAGCTATGCTGGCCAGATTTTCATGGCTCCCGTCTTGAAATGGGTTGGTCCGCTCCCTGAGGAAGAATAATGAACACTACTAACTGTTAAAGACATCATGACTATGAAAAAGTATATTCTGATGATAGCTTCGTTGCTCACACTGGGCATGGCCGCTGTGTCGTGCGACACGATGACCAACGAACCAGAGGGCGGCAACGAGATTGGCGAGCTGGCCGGCAACTGGGTGGTGACCATCCTGGCTATTGACAACACTGGCAACATCGTGTGGGACGACCCCTACGGAGCCTGCGGATATGAGTGCGAAATCAACACCTTTGCCAACACCAACGGCGACACCGACAAGATGTGGGTTTCCGATCAGGCTTTCTGGGGATTGATGTTCCAGGTGCCCATCAACAAGGGTGAGCGC
>JAFYCU010000137.1 GCA_017545095.1 Muribaculaceae bacterium
AAAACTGCTCAACTCTGAGAAAATTTTCTTACCTTTGCAGTGCATAGTTGTGATTCCTTTTATTGTTTTACACTGCAAAGTTACTAAAAATCAACGACTTTGCAAAATCTCAACTATGCTTTTTTACTTTAGAAACTTAAATTTATTATCATTGAGCATCATATACTACCAGTAAATATAATTTGGAGGCAGGTGCTCAAATAAAACAACGAGCAACCATCTTAATATCAGATAGTTACTCGTGCCTTGTGGAGCTGGAGGGGTTTGAACCCTCGTCCAAACGCGGAAACGATAAGGTTTCTACATGCTTAGTCTCGACTTGGTTTTCGACCGCAGGCAGGCTCGTGACCACCAACCTGTGGCTTATCCTCTGAATTTCGGGTTCGGCCCGAGGCTTGCCTCACCCTATCTCCGATATTCCAGCACCACCGGTTCGAAACGCCTCGGAGCGAGGGCAATCGGGTGATGTCTCGTCTCAACCAGCCTTGGGCTGAGATAAAGCCGATCTACTGTACTTCGATCAGGCAGCGAGAGCGTAGTTGTTTTCGCCAGTTAAATTTAGGTAATGACTGAGATTTGAGAGCATTGCCATCATCGCTCTGCATGCTTGCTTACCACCTCTACACGCTGTCAAAGCCAAATCAGCCCCAATTTTTGTGCCGTCGTGTGATAAACGGGCTACAAAATTACATCCTTCCGATGAGATGGCAATGGAATTTAACTAACTTTAACTACATAGCGTTCTTAGTGCTGTAATCCAGCCATCGCATGCGCAGGCCCTGCATGTTTCGGTCTTCAGCCGCACCGGGGTGTGGCTCTGTAGTTCTTGCATCTGGAAGTATTTTTGCGTTAGCCATCTCGGTTCTTGGTTCTTGTTAAGATATCGCTGTTGCGGTCGAAATCGGGCTTCGCCTCGGAATAATTGTGCAAACTGCAGCCATGAAGCTTGCTACGATTGCTGAAATGCAGCCAATTTTGAGTGAAACTGCAAATAAATTTGCGTTTTCACTCGGTTTGCACTAATTTTGCAGCGTGAAATGCAACACTGGCAGCAGGGTGGCTTGTCGCTTGTCGTGTGCCGAAAGGCCCGGCAAGAGGAAAGTCCGGGCAACGCAGAGCATCACATTTCCTAACGGGAAGCCATGGGCGACTGTGGGGTAAAGGTGACAGAGAACAACCGCCACACTCCGTGTGGTAAGGGTGAAAAGGCGGGGTAAGAGCCCACCGGGCGTCGTGGCGACATGGCGTGCCGCACCACCTGTGAGTTGCAAGGTCAAGTATACCGGCATCTAAGGGCTGCTCGTCCATTGCCGGGGGGTAGGCTGCTACTTCGTTCCCGCTTTAGCTGGAGCGATATACCGACGCAGCAATGCGCCGCGACAGATAAATGACAAGCGCCGCTTGGCGGTACATAACCCGGCTTATAGCCCGGCTGCCAGTTTTTTTGTATATCACACCGGCACAATCATGCCGGGCCATACACATTATTATATATGAAAATCGTTGGCTACACGCCAAACCATTGAAAGACAATACATGCAAAATGCGCTGAAATCGTTTCCGAAAATTTCTCAAAATTATTTTCGAATTATTTGGCTGTTTATCGTTCAAATTGTAGTAACTTTGCACCGCAAATTTAGAGAGATATTTGACTGCCTTGCAAGGCTGGAATTTCACTCCGGTTTTGCAAGTGTTTTGCACGAAATGATACTAGCTCCATATGGCTGATTATAAACGTATTAACACCGCGCTCATCTCTGTCTTCCACAAAGACGGGCTTGATGACCTCCTGCGCCACTTGGCTGCCTCGCAGGTGAGGCTGCTCTCCACGGGTGGCACTCGCCGGTTTATCCAGCAGCAGGGCTATGCCTGCGATGCGGTGGAGGACCTCACGGGCTACCCCTCGATTCTGGGTGGCCGGGTGAAGACGTTGCACCCGAAGGTGTTCGGGGGCATTCTCAGCCGGCGTGATGTGGACGACGACCGTGCACAGCTCAACGAGTATGGTATCAGCGACATCGACCTGGTGATTGTGGACCTGTATCCCTTCCAGTCAACCGTGGAGCAAGGGGCATGCGAGGCCGACATCATCGAGAAAATCGACATCGGTGGCATATCGCTCATCAGGGCTGCGGCCAAGAATTTCAACGATGTGGCCATTGTGGCCAGCAAGGAGCAGTATGCGCCACTGTTGCAGATGATGTCGAATCATGGCGAGGCGGCTACAACGCTCGACGAGCGCCGCTGGCTCGCATGCGAGGCTTTCGCCGTAAGTAGCGCCTACGACAGCCAAATCTTCAACTACTTCGACGTAGACAGTCGCAGCCATCTGCGCTTGGCCGTAGATGGGGTGATGCCGTTACGCTATGGCGAGAACCCACACCAGACGGGCAGTTTCCATGGCAATTTCGATGCCATGTTCACCCAGCTGCATGGCAAGCCCATTTCCTATAACAACCTGCTCGATGTGGATGCAGCCGTGAGGCTCATCAAGGAGTTTGACCAGCCCACGTTTGCCATTCTCAAGCACAACAATGCCTGTGGTGTGGCCTCACGCCCCAAGCTGAGCGACGCTTTCGCCGCCGCGTTGGCTGGCGACCCGGTGAGTGCCTATGGCGGTGTGCAGGTGGCCAATCGTGTGGTGGATGAGGATACGGCACGGCTGATGAACAACATCTTTATCGAGGTGTGCATCGCTCCTGGCTACACGCCTCAAGCCTTGCAAATCCTGCAACAGAAGAAGAATCGTGTCATCCTCGAGCTTAAGCCGTTCAGCCTGCCGCCGTTGCAGTTGCGCACTGCGCTCTGCGGCGTTTTGCAGCAGGACAGCGACACCCGGGTGGTCACTCCAGCCGGCTTGCGCCAGGTGACCCGCGTGGCGGTCAGCGACAGTCAAGTGGCCAATTTGCTCATGGCCGATGTCATTATCAAGCACAGCAAGAGCAACGCCATCGTGCTGGTAGGCAACCAGATGCTGCTGGCCAGCGGGGTGGGGCAGATGTCGCGTGTCGATGCCCTCAAGCAGGCCATCGACAAGGCGCGTGAGCATGGCCATTCGCTGCAAGGCGCGGTCATGGCCTCGGACGCCTTCTTCCCCTTTGCCGACTGTGTGCAGCTGGCCCACGACGTCGGCATCACGGCGGTGATTCAGCCCGGCGGCTCGGTGCGCGACCAGGAGAGCATCGACTGTTGCGACCAGCTCGGCATGGCCATGGTCATGACCGGTGTGCGACACTTCAAGCATTAACCGCTCTTCTTTACAACGAGATTTTGAACAATTAGATTGATAACTACGATAAAAAGAATTTTATGGGATTCCTTTCTTTCACTCAAGAAATAGCTGTTGACTTGGGAACGGCCAACACCATCATCATCCACAATGGCAAGATTGTCATCGACGAGCCGTCGGTGGTGGCACTCGATACCAAAAGCAACAAACTCATCGCCGTTGGCGAGCGTGCCCGCGAGATGCACGGCAAGGTGCACGAGGGCATTCGCACTGTGCGCCCCCTGAGCGATGGAGTTATCGGCGACTTCTATGCCGCCGAACTCATGCTGCGCGGCATGATCAAAAAGGTGAGCTCCAAAAACCGCTGGTTCTCGCCCTCGCTGCGCATGGTGGTCTGCATCCCCTCGGGCTCGACCGAGGTCGAGATTCGCGCCGTGCGCGACTCGAGCGAACATGCCGGCGGACGCGACGTGTACATGATTTATGAACCTATGGCAGCCGCCCTGGGTATC
>JAFYCU010000138.1 GCA_017545095.1 Muribaculaceae bacterium
CGCTTGAACACGAGCTCCTCGGGGGTGTCCTTGTAGAGGTCTTCCAGTGTCTGCTCACCGCACGTGTTCAGTATCGTGCGCAGGTCATCGTCGGTGTGCGGAAAGAATTTATAAGTCATCTGTTACTGGTTTCTGATTGGTTAATAGGTCGGTTTTTGGGAAGGCTTGCCACCGGGGCGATTACCACCCCCGCAGGTCGGGCTAGTTCCAACTAGTCCAACTAGCCTAACTAGTCCAACTAGTCTAACTAGTTCCAACTAGCCCGAATAGCCTTGTTCTGGTTGTACGTCTTACTCGCCGATGAAGGCTTTGTAGGCGGCGGCATCCATCAGGTTGTCGAGCTCGCCCTTGTCGCTGAGCTGGATCTTGATGATCCAGTTCTCGAAAGCGTCCTTGTTGACCAGGCCCGGCTCGTCTTCGAGGGCTTCGTTCACCTCGACCACGGTGCCGCTCACGGGCGACATCAGGTCGCTGGCGGCCTTGGTGCTCTCCACGGCGCCAAAGTCCTCGCCGGCCGTCACCTCGTCGTCAACCTCGGGCATGTCAACATACACCACGTTGCCCAGCTCATGCTGTGCAAAGTCGGTGATGCCGATGTAGCCATACTCGCCTTCCACTCTCACATACTCATGCGACTCGCTGTAATAGAGTCCTTCGATAATCTTGCTCATGTTGTTTTATTTGTTTATTTTTGATTTGTCCAAAGTTCCAAAGCCCCCGTCGTTTCCCCGAGGGGGAAGCTCGGTTCTCGGTTCTCGGTTCTTATTTCTCGGTTCTTATTTCTCGGTTCTTATATCTCGGTTCTTTTGAGATGCAAGGCTCAAAGGGCGCAATGCGGCTCTCGCATCTTGCATCTCGCTTATTTCTTGTAATTCGGTGTGTAGAAGCGTTTCTTCACCACGATGGCGGGGAACACTTTCTTGCGCACCTGCACTTGCAGCTCGTTGCCCAGGGCACCCACGGCGCGATCCACCAGTGCGAAGGCCAGGCTCTTGCCCACGGTGATGCTGCGGTAGCCCGTGGTCACATAGCCCACCACGTTGCCATCCATGTCGAGCACGTCGTAGCCGTGGCGCGGAATGGCCTTGTCTTTCAGCTCCAGACCCACCAGTTTCTTGGGGCTGCCCTCGGCTTTCTGCTGTGCGCAGGCATCGCGGCCAATGAAGCCGCCTTCCTTGTCGAGCTTGCAGAACATGCCCAGGGTGGCCACGATGGGCGAGATCTCGGGGGTGAGTTCATCGCCGTAGAGCGGCAGGCCGGCCTCGAAGCGCAGCGTGTCGCGGCAGCCCAGGCCGCACGGTTGCACACCGGCAGCCATCAGCAGGTCCCACATCTTCACAATCACGGCCGGGGTGGCATACACCTCGAAACCATCCTCGCCCGTGTAGCCCGTGCGGCTCACGATGATCTCCTCGCCGCCGTAGTTTACCAGCTTGAAGGTGTAGAACGTAAGGTCGCTACAGTCGATGCCCAGCACGTCGAGCATCGTCTTCTCGCCGTTGGGACCTTGGATGGCCAGCTGGGCGTAGTGCTCGCTCTGGTTGTCGACCACCACGTCGAAGTTCTTCGCCTGCTCGTTGATCCAGGCCACGTCCTTGTCGATGTTGGCGGCGTTGATCACCAGAAACAGGTCGTTCTCGCCCATCTTATACACCAGCAGGTCGTCGACGGTGCCGCCGTCGGCGTAGAGCATCATGCCGTAAAACACCTTGCCCACAGGGGCACCGGCGATGTCGTTGGTGAAGATATAGTTCACAAATTTCTCGGCCTGGGGCCCGGTGATGTGCACCTCGCCCATGTGCGACACGTCGAACACACCCACGTTCTGGCGAACGGCGTTGTGCTCAATCTCGAGTCCGGCATAGCGGATAGGCATGTCGAAGCCTGCGAAGGGCGACATCTCGGCTCCCAGAGCCACATGCTTGTCGTGCAGACAAGTCACTTTGATTTCTTCTGCCATTTGGTTTGTTGGTTTTAGGGTTATTATTAGTTTAGTTTTCAGTTATCAGTTATCAGTGGCACAGCCGCAGCATACACCACCTACAGCGGCTTGGTTCTTGCTTCTTGGTTCTTGCTTCTCGGCAATCAATTCAATAAAATCATTCGTATCTAAGTTCATAATAATTTGGCTCAGGTTCACATCGGCCAATGCGCTTGTGAGTGCTTCCCGCGCGAGCGGCACCCCTTTCAGGCGGCCGATGAGCTCGCCGTCGAGGTCGCCGAGCAGGAAGAAGTCGCCCGCCACATTGGCGTGGGTGATCACGCCATGGTTCAGCTCCAGGCTCACCTGCAGCTCGCCCACACCGTCGATGCGGCCGCGCTTCACCACCGTGCTGCGCGGGTTGCTGCCGTAGATAAACTCGGGCGTGAGGTAGGTGGGCAGGATGTCGTTCTCAATCACGCGCACATCGCCGGGGGTGAGCGTCAGCTCGCCGTCGCACAGCGTGCGGCGCAGGTGCGCCTTGAAGTCGCTCAGCGAGATGTCGCTGTGGCGGCTGATGGTGGTGATGCGGCTCGGCACGCTCTTCACGCCCTTCGACTGCAGCTTCGTGGCCGACGGGGTGATGGCCTGGGCCATGTGGGTCATGTCGGTGTCGTAGAGCA
>JAFYCU010000139.1 GCA_017545095.1 Muribaculaceae bacterium
CTTGATGAGTATCATTTCAGATACAATCGGCGCAACAACAAGGACACAATCTTCGATGTGCTTATGAGAAGAATGGTCAATTATTCGCCAATCCGCTTAAATACAAAAGATTAAATGGTGCGACTTATCCGCCTATACCTACAGTGAAAATTGGAGAAGCTCCAGTGAAGGAAAAAGTTAAAGATTCAGTGAAAGCAGTTCATATTTACTATTGCCCTGTCAATATAGATGGGAATCAATATTCTGCCAGAATGGTAGTTCGAGAATACTATCAAGGGAAGCATGTGGTAGATGAATTGCACTTATACAACACACAACTTAGAAAAGGAAGAACTGGCCAAACACACGATCAACCACAAGAAGGGTCTCCCAATGTTCTTTCGCCAGTTCAAAAACGCTACAAAATTAGTGAATTAATTCATTCCACGCAAGAAAATGACCTAAAATTATTAGGTATTGACAAAAACACTCCCCTGTTCTCCATCACCCCCGAAGTCAACAACGCACGCAACCAGGCCACGCAGGCACGCGACGAGATGCGACAGCGCAGGCAGGAACGCGAACAGCGCACACGCGACCTCGCACGGCAGCTCGCCGAAGACCGATTCCTCAACGACGGTAGCACGCTCACCGCCGCCGACACCAACGCCGTGCTCCGCTACCTGCGCGGTGCGGCACGCGACCAGCGAGGCTACGACACCGACACCGCAAAGGCCGTCACTGGTCTCGCCAAGGCCATGCAAAAGGCGGGACTCTTCAACGGACTCACCGACCACGAAGTCTCCATGACCCTCACCGCCATCGTAGTGCCTAACCATGGTGCGCTGATGGCCGAGTGTTGGGCGATGCTTCGCGGCATGGGGACACGGCATCGGGGGAGCCGCACCGGAGTGCGGCTCTACAGGAATCGGTTGGCGAGCCGCCGTGTATGACTGCTCTAAGTGGGGGCAACGCATTGATGGAAAAACCGCCTCTCGACATCGCGTCGGGGGGCGGTTCCAGTTGTTACTATATAATTTATTGAAAAAGTAGAGCCTTTTTCATGATGCCTGATGGCCGGGTCGTGTGACGGCCATCGGGCATGGGACGTGCTATTTCACCACCTTGGCAGTGGTGACCGTTCCGTCGGCATAGCGTGTGACCACGATGTTGATGCCGTTGAAGGGTTTGTCGCTCTTCATTCCGGCGGCGTTGACGTAGGTCACGCTGGTAACGCCGTTGTGGGCATTGACATCGTTGATGGCCGTTGAGGTGCTTGCCGTTACATTGAGCATGATGTATTGCGACTGTCCGCGCTGGGTAGCCCACACGATGACATCTTTCGAGCCTTCGTTGTCGCTAACCACGGTGAGCGTGCCGTTGTCGTTGAGCGTCACGGTCATGTCGTTGGCAGCGGGTGCAGCATGACCCTGATGATCGGTGGAAGGAATCTCCATGCCATAGGTGACTGTGCTGCCGTCCAGTGCCAGGTCGAAGTAAGATGCCAGATCAATCACAGTGGTTCCTGTGGCGACTTCGGCGGAAGCTTGCGTCAAGTCGCGCTCGCAGTTGAAGTCGTCCATCACGAAATAGGCGGCGGTGTTCAGGCCGTAAGAGCTCTTGTCGCTGCCGTCGAGGGTGAAGCACACCTTGGTCACCTTGCCCAGCGGACGCAGATCCATCCACTGCCAGGTGTCGAGGATGTAGTGGTCGGCGGCGTTCTCGCTGCGGTAGTCGCTCAGGTAGAACGTCACCGTGCCGGTTTGCGTGCTGCAGTTGAAGCCGGTGGCGTTGACGGCAAACCATGAGCCTTGCGAGAACTGGGTGGCGAAGCCGTCGCCCACCGCCATGCCGTTGTAGGCGTAGGCACTGTTGCTCACGTACACACCCAGCAGGTTGTCGCCGTCCTCGCTGTTGGTCACTTCCACAAACTGCCCCTCGGGGAAGGCCATCACATAGTTTGCCGAGCCGTTGTGGCCCTGGCCCACTGCGCTGTGCCACTGGTCGTCAAGACCAGTATAGGAGGTGGCGGTCTCGTTGCTCAGCGAGTAGCCGTACCAATAGTTATAGCTGGGCCATGCACCGGTGTTGAAGTAGTAGGAGCCGCTGTAGAAGCCGTCGGTGACCATCGACTCGGTGGTCGGGTCGTAGGCCCAGTGGCTCTCCTGCTCCAGGTAGTTGTCGTCCATCGAGGCGGTGACAGCCTCGCCTAGGACGCGCACGGCGGTCTTGGCGGTGGCGGTCTGTCCGTCGGCGCTGGTCACCGTCAGGCGGTAGCCGTAACTGTAGTCGGGCGTGACGATGAGGTTCAGCTCGTTGCCCACCACCCGGTTCATTTGGTCGCGCCACTCGAAGGTGTATGGCTCATCGCCACCGGCCACAATGGCCTCGATGGTGGCTGTCGTGCCGGCCTCGACGGTCTGCACGTCATCCACCTCGACCATGAGCGGTTCGATGTGTCGCAGGGTGGTGAAAGCATCGGTCTCCACGATGTCGCTTTCCACGCCCAGTGCACTCACAACCATCATGTAGACCTTGTAGCTCGTGCCGGGCTGCAGGTCGCCGATGGTGGTACTCACCTCGGTGTCGGCGTTGATGTCCTGCGGCGTGGCGGCCATGAGGTCGTCGGTGCCCGGAGCCTTGCGTGGGCGAGCGGGAGCGCCCTGCTCAGGCTCGGTGACAGCCTCGGTGAGCATATAGAGCTTGCCGCTCACGGTCCATTTGCTGGTGATGGTAGCACCTGTCTCGGTGACGTTGCTCACAGTGGGATAGCCCTCCACCATCTCGGGCTTCTCCTCCACTACCTCGGCAAATTCGTAGGCACCCACAGTGGGCGCCTCGGAGCTGCGCACGTTGCCATCGGCATCGGTGGTGATGAAGCCAACGGGCAGACCCATGTTCAGGTTACCCACCTCCATCAGGTGCAGGTCGGCCTCGCTGAGGAATTGAGCCTGTTCAGCGATGTTGCCGCTGTTGCCCTCAAGCTCGTTGAGCGCCTCGACGGTGGTGCCGTCGAGCACGGTCTCGCCCCAGAAGGCGTTGTTCACAAACTGTGCCATACCGCTGTAGTCGGCATGGATAAACATTGCAGGGCTACCGGTAAGGTTCTGCAGCAGGTTGTTCTGCAATTTGATGCCGTTGTAAGAAGCTCCGCTGCGTCGGGCGGTGTAGTAGCAGTAACCGCCATTGCCGTCGATGCGCACCGTGTTGTTGTACAGCTCGATGAACTTCTGGTCGCCGTCAATCTCGATGCCTGCGCTGCTGTTGCTGGGCGAGGCGGTGATGTTGACCACGTTGTTGTAGACCAGGATGGGCTGCTGGGCGGTGCCGTAGGTCTCACCACGCAGCTCGATGCCGCCGCTGTAGTAGGTGGTGGCGCTGGTCACCTTGTTGCCACGCACCACGCTGGCACCGCGCATACGGGCTAGATCAAGGCCCCAATAACCCGTCTTCTGGACGAGCGATTGATAGATGGTGTTGTTCTCGATGAGGGCGTCGTCCTCGTCATAGACGTACACACCCTTGGAGCCGGCCTCGTTGATAACGTTGCCACGCACCACCAGGCCGCGCTCGCGCGTCAGACCCACATTGTTGGTGCCGCCCAGGTACAGGGCGATGTAACCGCCGTCGAGCAGGTTGTTCTCGAACGTGCCGTAGTCGTTGTTGCGGCAGTCCTCGTTCACGGCGGTGGTCTTCACCAGGTTGATGCCGCTGTAGCCGCTGGTCACCGGCGTGGCTTGCACGTGGCAGCCGCGCAGCGTGAAGTGGTGGCTGCGGTCGTAGGTCTGCACCACGTAGCTGTACTCGCTCTCGCGAGCGGGGATGAAGCTCATCTTCTCGATGGTGACGTAGGGCGTGTTCTCGACGTAGACCATGCCCTTCTTGTAGCTGCTGGAGCCGGGCAGGTATTCCGAGTTGCCCGAACCGGTCACTACCACAGCATCGCGGTTGCCGCTTTGGCTGGTGAAGGTGATGGTGTTCTGCTCGCCAGCACCCGGCACGGCGGCGAACCACACGTTCTCGGCGTAGGTGCCGTCCTCGACTTGGAAGGTCACAGCACCCTCCACACCGTCTTGCAGCGCGGCGGTTGCGGCAGCAAAGGTGGCATAGTGTGCCTGATCGCTGGAGCCGATGATGTAGTTGCCCTTCAGACCGGCCTTGACCGTGCGCTGCGCGGCCTCGCCCGTGACGGCGATGTCGCTCTGCGACACACTCAGTTCCAAGGTCTGTGCGGCCACGGTGTTGCCCACGGTGGCTTCGGGAGCGATGTCGTAGGCCAGCCACAGGTAGTAGTCGCCATTGTCGGCGATGGTGACCGGTTCGCTCAGGGTTACCACGTTCTCGCCGTCGGCCAACGTGGTGAGTGTGCCCATCAGGCGGTCGTGGCTGAACAGTGCGTTATGCTCGGTGTAGTAGACTCGTGCGGCAGCCAC
This sequence comes from Muribaculaceae bacterium, assembly GCA_017545095.1. The sequence continues at coordinate 4,413 of JAFYCU010000139.1, forward strand.
ATCGCTCAGCGTGGTGGTGCCGGTGGTGTTGAATTTCACGCTGCTCACTTGCAGGGGTTCCTTGTCACCGCTCACGGTCAGGTGCAGCTGCTGCATCGTGCTGCCCGTGCTGTTGCGCATCACGGGATCGGTGATGTTGGCCACCTCAACGGTCTCGATGGTGAACGGGGTCTTCTCGTGCAGACTCACCTCCATCTCCCAACCCGCCAGCGTGGTGGCGGTGGTGTTGGCCTCGAAGACCACGGTTAGCGAGCCGTCCTCGGCCTTGCTTACCAGGTTGGCAGGACCGGTGGTGGTGCTGTAGCCCGTCACCTTGCCAAGGATGTTGTCGGCATTGGCCTCGCGGCCGCTGTAAATCATCATCTTGCCGCTGCCAATCGAGAAGGTGTTCAGCGTGTTGATTTGCACGGCGCTGTTGTCGCGTCCGGGCACAAAGGTCACGGTGCCCTTGAAGCCCTTGGTGATGTTTCCGTCCTTGCCACCGTCATCGTAGAAGAGCATCGGCTCGGTGACGGTGACCACCTTGCTGCCGCTTTCCATCACGTAGAGGTACTTTACCACGCGTTCTCCGGCAGGGTCACCGTTCTCGATGGTAGTTACAGTATCGTTGGCGTCGGTCAGGCTCATCAGCTTGGCATCGATGGCCGTCTCGGCGGGTGCGTCGGCCTTGACATCGACCGTCATCCAGAAGTAGTTGCTGCCCTCGGTCAGGTCGCGTTCGCCAGTCACGGTGACAGCACTTGCCTCGAGGTTCTCAACGGAGCCGAACGGCACAGCAGTGGTGCGATCGTTCACGTTGTTGTAATAAACGCTCACCTTCGAAACAGCGGTGTGCGTGTCTTTGAGGTCGAGGTTCACGGCCTTGATGGTGGTCACGCTCAGCGTGCCCTCGGTCTCGACGTCGAAGTCGATCAGGGCGGCGTCGGTGGCGCCTACGGCCAGCACGTCGCTGCTGGTCTGGTTCACGGTCACGCTCTTCACGGTCATGTCGTGGTTCTGGAACGGCTGCACGGTGGCCGTCCAACCAGTTCCAGCATAGTAGCTGCTGGTGGTCTTGGGGTTGAAGCGGATGGTGAGCGAGCCGTCGGCACTCTGCGAGCGCAGCTTCTTGCCCGGACCCACATTGGCCTCGCTGGCATCCTTCAGATTCCACAGCAGGTTGGCGCTGTTCACCTCGGTGCCGCTGTAAATCTCAAACACGGCTTTGGTGCCGTAGCTACTGCTGGCATAATAGACATCGAAGCTCGAGAAGTCGATTTCAGCCACGGTGTTCTCCACGGTGGGCGTGAAGGTGACGATGTAGTCGGCATCGGCAGTCTCATATTTGCCGCTGTAACCCTCGGTGTTGGTAAACGTCCACGCGCCGCTGATGTTGTGGCTGTGGCTTCCCTGTGTGGCGCGGCAGATGTTCTGCACTTGCCGCGTGGCGGTGACGGCCTCAGTGGGAGCCTGCGTGGTCTCGCCCATGGTGGCGGCAGTGAGCGTGAGCGCAATCTCGTCGCCCGTCTGGGCGTTCTCGTTCAGGTCGAGCACCACGGCCACATAGTTGTGCCCCTCGATGAGCTCCTGGTCGCCGGCGATGGTGATGGTCGTGTCGTCGACGGTGGTCTCGCCCAGGGTGTTGGTGGTGGCGAAGGTGTTTTTCTTACCTAAATAGTAGGCGCGTGCGCGTGCGATGTTGGAGGCATCGGCGGTGCTCAGAGTCAGCCCCGTGAGGCGGAGCGGGTTGGCGGTGTTGTCGGTGAGCACATCCACCACGAGCATCTGCGCGTCGGTGTCGCCGGCAGCCACGGTGGCGTCGGTGGCGGCCTGGGCGGTGACGCCGGCCAGCGTCATGTCGCCGGGCAGGAACTGGCTCACCACGGCCTCCCAACCACTCTTGGGATAACCGGCGGTGCTCTTGAGATAGACGGTCATCGAACCGTCGTCGGCGGTCGATTTCACAATTTCCGGCTCATCGAGCAGCGTGGTGATCAGGTTGGCCTCGTTCACCTCGCGACCGTTGTAGAACTTGAACACATCGTTGTAGCCCACGGTGGAGGTGTTGAACAGGTCGAGTTTCGAGAAATCGGCCTTGATGGCCATGCCCTCGGTGGCGGGCACGAAGGTGATTTGTCCCTCGAAACCCTGGGTGATGTTGGCGTCCTTGCCGCCGTCGTCGTAGAAGTAGTAGGGCACATCGCCCACGGTGACCACTTGCGGGGTGGTGCTGATGAGCGCGATGGCGGGTTTGGTGACGGTGACGGGTGTGCCGGGGGTGAACGGTGTCACGCCGCTAGGCAGGGCGGCGGTGGTGACCCCAGTGATTTGCACCTGGGCGTGCACGCCAGGTGCTGCCTCGCCGAGGAACTCGCCGGCGATGCTGAAGGCGTTGTCGCCCTCGCTCAGCGGCTGGTTGAGCGTGAAAGCGTAGCCGTCATCCGTGGCGGCCACGGTGGCGTTGAGCGCCGTGGCGCCTTTGAACGCCGGTTGGACACCGCTGTAGAGCCGCAGGCTCAGCGGGTCGATGGCGCTCTCGTTCGTGGGCACGCTGAAGGTGATGCCCGTCAGCGCATCGGCGTTCATCACGCCCGTGGTGGTGACGTGGGCCGTGCCGAAGGTGATGCCCTCGGTGGCGGTGGTGTTGGCCACCACCTGGCTGTAGTCACTGCTTGCGCCGGTCACGGCCATGTTCTCGAGGGTGATGCAGCGCACGGTGGCGTTCCAGCCCTGGATGGCCTTGGCATAACGGTAGAGGTAACCCACCGACAGGATGCCGCTGGCATCGGTGGCGGTGTAGGTGAGGTTGGTGTAGGTGCCGTCGAGCTTCTCGAGCACGGTGCCTGTGGGCAGGGTGCTCGACGCGGTCACGCCGCTCGTCGACGAGGCGTAACTGAACGTACCGTCGGGATCGGGGTCGCCGGCATACACGTTCACATAGGCAGGCCATGAGGTGCCGTCGTTGCGCACGTCGAGGTTGGCGAATGTGATTTGTATCGCCATGCCCTCGGCGGGCTTGAACACCGTGAGCGATTGCGAGTTGTTGCTGCTTGACGAGGAGATGCCAGCGTAGCCGTTCATGTCCTGGAACGTGACCACCTCGTCGGCCGCAACTTCAATCGTCTGCTTGCCAAACTGCAACTGCTTCACCATGCGGTCGGCACGAGCCGGCAGGGCCAGCACCGTGAGCACGAGAAGCAGGGCAGTTGTCTTGGAAAACAAAGTAAAGTGCTTCATTGTGTGAATAATTAGGTTAATAAAATAGCAATCGTCCTCTCCTGGGCACTCCCGGGAAAGGGACGAAACACAATGAAGCGGCTTGGAGTGTTGCTGTGATGCCACAAACAGCATGCACAGAGTGCATTTCCGCGATGCCAATTTGGTATCGGCTCGACCTGTCGTGTTCCGGCTCTAATTCCACGAGAGCGCGAAATCTTCTCGATAACGAGGCAGGTCTTCTGGCTCATCCCCGTCGCTTGCCTGGGCCTTCCCACCGGCGCCTGAGTCCGGCAGTGACCGCTATGGCGGCAAGCGACAATGAGGGGAAATACAGCAGCGGGTTCTGCCCAGGATTCACACCTGGTTCCCTTTTCAGCTGCCGTTGGAGCGGGCGCTCACGGCAGCCACCACATTATCACGCTGCAAAAGTAGCGACTTTTCAGCAACTGTGCAAATCTTTTCAGGAAAAAACGCCAAAGGTGGAGCAACCTTCGTTGGTGGGAACAACGAAAGCGCACCACCCTCATCAGATGGATTGAGGAATTTATCTACTCACTTTGCAGTGATCTGGGTGATGGCTTGCTGGATGTATTCCTTTGGTTTCAAGCCTACGATGGATTGGGGTTTCCCATCTACAGGACAGATGAGCAACATGGGAATGCTGCTGATGCCGAAAGTGCCGGCTAATGCACGGTTTTTATCGACATCGATGCTGTAGAAGTCGACCTTGCCGGCCATTTCAACGGCGAGTTCTTTGAGGATGGGCGCGAGCTGCCGGCAGGGACCGCACCACGTGGCGTTGAAGTCGACCACAGCCGGGCGAGACCCCTTGAACTTCCATTCTGATGTGTTATGCCAGTCAGCCACAAGCTGTGCAAAATCGTCTTGGTTGATTTCGTTGACCACTCCAGCTGCCGGGGCTGCAATGTCGGCGACCGCAGGTTGGGTTGCGCCTGTCTGAGACTGGGCACAGGCCGTGAGCGACATCGACACTGCAACGACCAAAAGTAAGGGTTTGAACATGATGGGTGATGAGTTACGGGTTACGAGCTAC
>JAFYCU010000140.1 GCA_017545095.1 Muribaculaceae bacterium
CGGAAGAACTGCTGGAACTCGGTGAGCAACTTCTCCATGTTGAGGCTTCCGTCGGCGTTCTGGTACCATTGCGGTTCCTGCGAGAGTCGTTCCTGCGTGCTCCAAGTGAGTTCACGCGGGATGATTTCGCGGTAGATGGCATTGGCGATGCGCAGCGGTTTGCCCACCTCGCGCTTGATGAGTCCCAGGTCAATCACATACTGGATGTCGTCGCTGGGCATCAGGCTGTCGTCAATCTCATCGGTGCTGGCAAGGATTGGCTCGATGACGCGCCGCACGCGCGGCTCGCGCAGCTTGTCGATGAGGATGTCGATGTGTGTGTCGCGGCGGTAGATGATGCGCTCCTGTGCGCGGTACATCATTTCGGGGGTGATGACCACGCTGCGGTCGCGGTTCTCCTTCATCTTGTAGGTCACCTCATGCCCCAGGGCGTTCACGAGCCAGGGTTGCCCCTCGGTGGCCTGCCACACAAAGGGGAAGCAGTCCTCTTCGAATCGCTGCCCTGTCTCGGCGGTGTGCTGGCCGTAGAGCTCGCGGATCTCGTTGAGCGTGAAATCGCCCAGCCTGAGTGATTCGGCCTTGATGTTGAACGCCGAGCCGCCGGTGATGATTTCGCCCGAGGAGGTGTGTATGCGGTAGTCACGCACGTCGCGCACGCCGCACAGCACGATGCTCTGTGGGAAATGCGCCGGGCGGTCGTCATAGCCTGCCCGCAGCTGCCGAAGTACGCTCACCAGCGAGTCGCCCACCAGCGAGTCGATTTCATCAATGAAGAGCACTAAGGGTTTCGGCAAAGCCTCACTCAATCGACGGAGGTAAGATGTGAGCATAGAGCTGATGCCGACTGCTCGCACTGTTTCACGCACTGTGTAGGGCAAGTCGCTGCCAACAATGGCATTCATTCGGTCGGCAATCACATCACAGGTGGAGTTGATGACAACCTCCACATTGTTGCGCATGGCCTGCCCTCCCTCCACGTTGGCATACACGGCGATGTAGTCGTCGTGTGCGTTCAAGTAGTCTCGCAGGGCGAGCAGGCAAGAGGTCTTGCCCGTCTGCCGCGGTGCGTGCAGCACAAAATAGCGCTTCTGTCGGATGAGTGTCAGCATTTCATCCAAATCAAAACGGCTCAAAGGGTCGAGTGTGTAGTTGTCTTCGGGAATATTCGGCCCCGCAGTGTTGAAAAAGCGTTCCATATTGTCGATATCCAATAACTCGCTGCAAATTTACAAATAAAATTTAACATCGCCAAAAACGAAGGCAACTACCAATGACTTCTCCCCAATGAAGCCCGTGGCAAGAAGCACGGCGGACACCTTCTGGGTGTACCGCAAAATCGCTGCCACGGAAATATCCCCCTGCGCCCCCTTTTTGCATTTCAGGATGCACGATAGTGCGCCTCGCGAGCTTGGTTCTCGGCTCTTGTCTGGCTTTATAGGCGAAATTGCACTGCCAATTGTGCAATTTTAGCCTTTTTTGCACAATCTTCAGTGCAAAATAGCTATCTTTGCAGCGCGAAACAAAAAATGATGAAAGATGGACGTAAACTTGACTCAGGCAATGACGCAGCGTGTGGCAGCGGTAACCACCAGTTTCCACCGATATATGTACGACCAAATCAACTGGCAACGACCCATGCTGGGCTTGGGGGGGCCGCGCGGTGTGGGCAAAACCACCTTGTTTTTACAATACATCCGTGAACATGGTCATGAACGGTGAATGTTCTATGTCTCGGCCGACAACATCTACTTCGCATCGCATTCTCTGGTTGAGCTGGCCGATGAATTTGTGCGCGAGGGCGGACAACATCTGTTTATTGACGAGATACACAAATACGCGCAATGGTCGCGCGAACTGAAGCAAATCTACGACACGCATCCCGACTTGTGCGTGTCGTTCACCGGCTCCTCGATTCTCGACATCACCAAAGGTGAGGCCGATTTGAGCCGCCGAGCACCCATCTACCATATCCAGGGACTGTCGTTCCGTGAATACTTGTCGCTGTTTCATAGCATCAACCTGCCAGTGGCTTCGCTCGACCAAGTGCTTAACAACGAAGTAACCATTCCCGGTGTGCCACACCCCATTCCATATTTCCAAGACTACCTGCGGCATGGTTATTACCCTTTCGGCGATGACCCGCAATTCCCCACGATTATTGACCAAATTGTAGCCCAGACACTGGAAACCGACATTCCGCAATTTGCCAACCTCACTCCAGCCACTGTGCGCAAACTCAAGCACTTATTGAGTGTGGTAGCCCAGAGTGTGCCATTCAAGCCCGTCATCGACACGCTGGCCACGATGGTGGGCGTGAGCAGGAACGTGCTACCCGATTATTTCATCTATATGGAAAAGGCGGGGTTGATATCGATGCTGCGTGATTCCACAGCCGGGGTGCGTGGTGTGGGCAAAACGAAGAAAGTGTATCTCGACAACACCAACTTGGCATTTGTGCTTGGAGGAGCCTCGACCGATGTGGGCAACATTCGAGAGACTTTCGTATTCAACCAAATGCGTGTGAAGCATAATATTGCGGCCTCGCGCTATGCTGATTTCGACATTGGTGAGGTAACGCTTGAAGTGGGCGGTCACAAAAAAGGCACCCGGCAGTTGCAAGGCAGCAAACGCGGCTATGTGGTGCGCGACGACATTGAGGTCGGAGCCGGGAATATCATCCCGCTATGGGCATTAGGGTTCACCTACTGAGATGAGAAAAGGACTCCATGTTTCGCACTTTTGATACACGTGCTCATGGTGGGGGGCATGAGGCCTCGATGGCAACGTGTGCCATGCGGATGCAATAAAAGCCGCCGGTGTGCGTTAATATCTATGATATGAACCAACGAATATTGCACATCATCATAGCTGCATTGCTCATCGGGGTCGTGTGGGGTGCCGTGGGCTGCAAGGGAGCGAAAATCACCGAGGCCGATGAAGCCTATGACCGCGGCGAGTATAACGACGCGGCGGTGATTTACCGCAAGGTGTATAACAAACTCACCAAGCGTGAGGACCGCTGGCTGCGTGGCGAGGTGGCCTACATGATGGGCCTGTGCTACCGCAAGCTGAACCAGAACTCGCGTGCCAGTGCGGCCTTTCAGAGTGCCATCCGCTACGAATACGAGGACTCGATGGCCCTGTTCTATCTTGCCGAGGCGCAGCAGCGCGAGGGCAGGTATGCCGATGCTATCGAGAACTACCGTGCCTTTATGGAGTATGTGCCCGACCACTACCAGTCGCAAATCGGCATTCGCGGCTGCCAGATGGCCCCGCAGTGGAAGCAGGACGGGTCGCGCTACATCGTGAAGCAGGCCAAGCTGTTCAACTCGCGCCGTGCCGACTTTGCCCCCATGCTCCTCGGCCAGGACTTCGACCAGCTCTACTTCACCAGCAGCCGCGAGCAGGCCACGGGCGATGCCAAGAGCGAGATCACCGGCACCAAGAAGAGCGACGTGTTTTTCAGCAAGCTCGACGACAAGGGCAAGTGGAGCCGCCCGGCACCTGTGGAGGGCGAGCTGAACACCGAATGGGACGAGGGCATGACCGCCTTCTCGCCCGATGGCAGCACGATGTACCTGGCCAAAGCCATTCGCAAGAATGCCCCCAGCTCCATCGACATCTACACCAGCAGCCGCAGCGAGGCCAAGTGGGGAGCGGCACAGAAGTTTGAAATCACTGCCGACACGCTTAGTGCCTACTGCGACCCGGCAGTGAGCACCAACGGCACCTGGCTCTACTTCTCGAGCGACATGCCCGGCGGCCAGGGCGGCAAGGACCTGTGGCGCATCAACATCAAGGACAAGCATGGCACGCTGGAGAACCTGGGCGACCAAATCAACACCCCCGGCGACGAGCGATTCCCCTATTGCCGCACCGATAGCATCCTCTACTTTGCCAGCGACGGCCACCCCGGCATGGGCGGGCTCGACCTCTACAAGGCCACGCTGCAGCCCAGCGGCAAATGGTATATTGAGAACATGGGGTCGCCCATGAACTCGGCATATGATGACTTCGGCATTACCTTTGGCAAGGGCGAGAGCGGCTACTTCTCGAGCAACCGTGGCGATGCGCGTGGCTACGACCACATCTTCTCGTTTGAGAAACCCGAACTCAAGGTGTGGATCAGTGGCTATGTAGTTGACAAGGATGACGAGCCGGTGCCCAACGCCATCATCCGCATCGTGGGCGACGACGGCAGCAACCAGAAGTCGGTGGCCAAGCCCGATGGGTCGTTCCGTTTCGACCTGCAACGCGGCGTGAGCTATGTGATGCTCGCCGGTGCCGACGGTTACCTGAACAGCAAGCAGGAGTTTGAGAGCGACATCGAGGAGGCCGATGCCGAGTATAACGTCGACTTCATCCTCGCCGCCATGAACAAGCCGCAGGTGATTGAGAACATCTTCTACGACTACGACAAGGCCGTGCTGCGCGATGAGTCGAAAGAGGCTTTGGATGCTATGGTGCAGGTGCTCAAGGACAACCCGCACATTATCATCGAGATGGCCTCGCACACCGACCGCATAGGCAGCGACCGCTATAACAACAGCCTGAGCGAGCGTCGTGCGCAGAGCGTGGTGGACTACCTGATCAAGAGCGGCATTGCCCGCGACCGCCTCAAACCCCACGGCTACGGCAAGACGCGGCCCAAGGTGGTGACTAAGCGCATCGAGAAACTCTACCCGCAGTTCCACGAGGGCGATGTGCTCAACGAGGAGTTTATCGAAAAACTCAGCGACGAGGATAAAGCCGCCGCCGACCAGGTGAACCGCCGCACCGAGTTCCAGGTGATCAGCACCAACTACGACTTTTAACGTAATAATCCAACCGCTTCGCCTTTAGGATGGGTTTGGGGGCAAAACATAATCATCATGGACACTGCACTTGAACTGAATGCTGAGTTTCATCGCAACTTGAGTGTCATTGCGCAGGACGAGAGCCGCCTGCGCCGCGCCATGGCCGCCGAGAAACCATTGTGATATGGAAAAAGCAGCATCTGCCAATAGTGCGCTCCGGCACAGCGATGAGCGTGTGCGGGCGTTGGCTCTGGCGGTGATGGACGAGTTGCCGTTTGAACCTACCGAAGAGCAGTTGCTGCTCATCGTGGCACTGGCGCATGTCCTGCTCTACGCCCCCGAGCGCGGGGTGTTTCTGCTCACGGGCTATGCGGGCACGGGAAAGACCTCGGTGGTGGGTGCCTTGGTGCGTGCCCTGCGGCGCGTGCAGCGCAGCTGTGTGTTGCTTGCTCCCACGGGACGAGCCGCCCACATTTTGGCCGACTATAGCGGTCATGCCGCCTTCACCATCCATCGCAGGATTTACCGCCAGCATAGCTATGGCAGCGACACCTTCATGCTGGCCGAGAACAAGTTGCAAAACACGCTTTTCATCGTTGACGAGGCCTCGATGATTGCCAATGCCACTGCCGATGGTGGTGCAGCCTTTGGCAGCGGTCGGTTGCTCGACGATCTCGTCACCTATGCCTACAACGGCCAGGGCTGCCGCCTGCTGCTCATGGGCGACCCGGCGCAGCTGCCCCCGGTGGGCAGCACCGAGAGCCCGGCACTGAGCGAGACGGTGCTGCAGGGCTACCAGCTCGCCGTCTATGGCATGACATTGCGCCAGATAGCGCGGCAGGCCAGTGAGAGCGGAATCCTGGCCAACGCCACCGCACTGCGCCAGCACATGGAAGAGGGACTGCTCGTCAACCCCGACTTGAACGTTGCCGACTATCCCGACATTCAGGCTGTGAGCAGTGAGTACCTGATGGAGCTGCTCGACGACAGCTATGGCCGCAATGGGCTGGAGCAAACCATCGTGATCACCCGCAGCAACCGCCGTGCCACGCTGTTCAACACGGGCATACGCAACCGCATCCTCTACCGCGAGGAAGAGCTTGCTGGCGGCGATATCCTCATCGTGGCCAAGAACAACTATCTGTGGGCCGAGGAATATCAGGAGCTGGATTTTATCGCCAATGGTGATGTGCTGCGCGTGCGTCGCGTGCGCGGCGATGTGGAGCGGACCTACGGGCTGCGCTTCGCCACCGTCACCGTGGAGCTGCCCGACCATGGGGGGCTGGAGATGGACGTGAAAGTGGTGCTCGACTGCTTGCTGAGCGACACGCCGGCGTTGACGCGCGACCAAAGCGAGCGGATGTTCAACGAGGTGTGGAACGAACTCACCGGCGACCGCCGCGAGCGATACCGACAGCTGAAGCTGCATCCCTATTTCAATGCGCTACAGGTTAAATATGCCTATGCCGTCACCTGCCACAAGGCCCAGGGTGGGCAGTGGAGCAATGTGTTTATCGACATGGGCGGTATCCCCGCTGAGGCCACGACCACCCTCGACTATCACCGCTGGCTCTACACCGCGCTCACCCGTGCCCGCGAGCGCGTGTACCTCATCAATTATTTCCCAAAACCATCTGGGTAGGGCGGTTTTCAGTTTTCAGTCTTCGGTCTCTAAGGTCTCTAGGGACTTTAAGGACTTTAAGGTCTTTAGGGACTTTAAGGAGTTTAGGGAGTTTAAGGACTTTAAGGCCTCTATAACTCACCTTAAAGCATGGCTTCGAGGCAGTCGAGTGCGGCTCCGAGGCCGTCGGGGTTCTTGCCGCCGGCTTGTGCGAAGCCTGGCTGACCGCCGCCGCCACCCTGGATGTGTTTGGCGGCCTCACGCACCATTTGACCAGCATGATGGCCGGCTTTCACCAAATCGTCGGTGAGCATGACGGTGAGCAAAGGCTTGCCGTCGCTGTTTGTGGCAGCGAGCAGTGCCGAGTTTTGCAAATGATCGGCACGCAAAGCGGTTGCCAACCCTTTTATCAAATCGGCTGGCAGGGGGGCTGAGACCTTCATCACGCTGATGCCATTGGTGTTGAGTCGGGCATCGTGCTTGAGCGATTCTTTCATGGCGTTGATGCGCTCCTGCATATATGTTTCGGCTTGCTTGCGCAGGGCGGCATTTTCGGCAATCGATTTCTTGAGTGCAACTAAGGCATCGGGGGCATTGTTGAGGAGCGACTTCGTTTCGTTCATGAAGTCCTGTAAAGAGTCGAGCAAGTGCTCCACCCCTTCGCCCGTGATGGCTTCGATGCGGCGTATGCCTGCTGCAATCGAGCTTTCGCTCACAATCCGAATCATGCCTATGGCTCCGGTGTTGGGCACATGAGTGCCGCCGCACAGCTCCACCGACTCGTCGTACTTGATCACACGCACGCGGTCGCCGTATTTTTCGCCAAACAGGGCCATGGCCCCCATCTGGCGAGCCTCGTCGATGGGCACATCACGATGCTCGTCGCGTGGTGTGGCGCGACGCACCATCGCGTTGGCCACATGTTCCACTTGACGCAGTTCTTCGGGGGTGACTTTACGGAAGTGCGAGAAGTCGAAGCGCAGTGTTTTGGCATCTACATAGCTGCCTTTTTGTTCCACATGTGTGCCGAGCACCTGTCGCAATGCGGCGTGTAGCAGGTGAGTGGCGGTGTGGTTGCATTCGATGGCGTGGCGCGACTTGGTGTCGATGACGGCATGCAGCGTGGCCAAGGGGTCGCTGGGTAGCGTCTTGGTGATGTGCACCGGTAAGTTGTTCTCGCGTTTGGTGTCGAGAACGTTAATTTTCTCATCGCCCAGCACAAGCTGTCCGCAGTCGCCTACCTGACCGCCCATTTCGGCGTAGAACGGTGTGCGCGAGAGCACAATCTGGTAAAACTCGCCGCTCTTCTGCTTCACTTTTCGGTAGCGCAGCATCTCGGTGTCGCATTCGGTGAGGTCGTAGCCCACAAACTCGGAGACCCCCTCGCGCAGCTCCACCCAGTCGGTGGCCTCGACGGCAGCGGCATTGCGGGCGCGTTCTTTCTGTTTCTGCATCTCCACGTTGAAATCGGCCTCGTTCACCGTCATGTCGTTCTCCTTGAGGATAAGCTGCGTGAGGTCGAGCGGGAAGCCGAAGGTGTCGTAGAGGGTGAACGCCTCGCGGCCCTCAATCTCGCTCTTGCCGGCCTTGCGCGCATCGGCAATCACACGGTCGATGAGCTTCATGCCCGTTTCCAGTGTGCGCAGGAATGCGTCCTCCTCCTCCTTGGTCACGTGCTTGATGAGGTCGGCTTGAGCTTTGATTTCGGGGTAGGCCTCGCCCATACTGTCGATGAGGGTGTCGATGAGTCGGTACATGAAAGCCTCTTTCAGTCCCAGGAAGGTGTAGCCATAGCGCACGGCGCGACGCAGGATTCGGCGAATCACATAGCCGGCCTTGGCATTGCTGGGCAGCTGTCCGTCGGCGATGCTGAAGGCGATGGTGCGCACGTGGTCGGCAATCACGCGCATGGCCACATCGGTTTCGTGGGCCTCGGCATAGCGTTTGTTGGCAATCTCGCCAATCTTGGTGATGAGCGGCTGGAACACGTCGGTGTCGTAGTTCGACTTCTTGCCTTGCAGAGCCATGCACAGTCGCTCGAATCCCATGCCGGTGTCGATGACCTTGAACGGCAGCGGCTCGAGCGTGCCATCGGCCTTGCGGTTGTATTGCATGAACACCAGGTTCCAAATCTCAATCACCAGGGGGTTGTCTTTGTTCACCAGTTCGGCACCGGGCACAGCGGCTTTTTCCTCGTCGGAGCGCAGGTCAATGTGGATTTCGCTGCACGGGCCGCACGGTCCGGTCTCGCCCATCTCCCAGAAGTTGTCCTTGCGGTTGCCGTTGATGATGTGGTCTTTGGGCAGGTATTTCTCCCAGTAGCCAGCTGCCTCGTTGTCGCGTTCCAGACCCTCGGGGGCATAGCCCTCAAACACGGTGGCGTAGAGGTTGTGGGGGTCAAGGCCCACCACATCGACCAGAAACTCCCAGCACATCTCGATGGCTCCCTGCTTGAAGTAATCGCCAAACGACCAGTTGCCCAGCATCTCAAACATGGTATGGTGGTAGGTGTCGTGTCCCACCTCTTCCAGGTCGTTGTGTTTGCCGCTCACGCGCAGGCACTTCTGCGAGTCGGCAACACGGGGCCATTGTACGGGTTTGTTGCCCAGGATGATGTCCTTGAACTGGTTCATGCCCGCATTGGTGAACATGAGCGTGGGGTCGTCTTTGATCACCATCGGTGCCGATGGCACGATGTGGTGGTTCTTGCTCTCGAAATAGCGTTTGAACGCTTCGCGGATTTCTTTGGCTGTCTGCATATAGATTAGGTGTCTAATATTCCGATTTTTTGAAACAATCTGCAAAGGTACAAAATAATGCACAATGCACAATGCACAATGTACAAATATTTTTGAGATGCGAGATGCAAGATGCGAGATGCGAGCTGGCTGACGCGAATAAAGATACGAGATGCAAGATGCGAGATGCGAGCTGGCTGACGCGAATAGGCTTAGTCGCTTCGGATGGCGGTGGCGATGGCTTGCCACACGATGGCGAGCGTGATGGCGACCATGGCGGCATAGTGTGTGATGTCGCGCACTGTGAGCACGGTGAAGTCTTGGCTGTGAATCAGCCACTGCCAGCAGGCGGCGCATAGCACAATGGCAATCGTGCACAGCACGCCCCACAGCCATCGGCTGGAGCGTGGGCGCTCGGGCAGGCGGTTGAGCACACGCGGTGTGAACCACGGGTTCTCGCCCACCGATGCGCTATGCTGTTTGAGCAGCCTGCCAAGCTGTATGTCGTCTTGGGTACGTTTCATTTTTTGATGATTTGAATGGTGTGTCATGCAATCAGTTGTCTCGCAAGAACCGTGCCAGGTGCTGTTTGGCGCGGTGCAGGTGGCTCTTGACGGTGCCTTCGGGCAGCTGCATGATGGTTGCCACCTGCTTCACAGGTCGGTCCTCTATATAGAACAATGTGACGGCAGTGCGTTCCTGCTCGCTCAGATGCCGCAGGGCTTCGCTCACAGTAAGGGCGGCCTCGAGGGCATTGCTGTCGCCCTCATCAGGCGCATCGGCAGCGGAATGCTGGTCCAACGACAGCTCGCGCCGCTTGCGCACATATGAGTAGAACTCATTGTAGGCAATGCGGTAGAGCCACGTTGAGAATCCGGCAATGCCCTTGAAACTGCGAATGCCCATATATGCCTTGATGAAAGTCTCCTGAGCCAAATCGTCGGAGAGTGCGGTATCGCCCAGCGTGAGGTTGAGCAGGAAACGTCGCAGCGGCACTTGATAGGCATCGACGAGCTGGCCGAATGCCTGCCGGTCGTCGGCAAGCACACAGCGTGTGATCAAGGCCAGTTCGTCGAACTTATTCATAAGATGCGAGATGCGAGATGCAAGATGCGAGATGCGAGATGCAAGATGCCGCATGGCGACACTTATAGCTGAAAAATCGCTTGTTTACTCGTTTACTCCATTTCTCATTGCATGATAGCTGTCGACGATGGATTTTTGGTCTTGATAGGCGAGCCACATCTTTCCCAGTCCGAGCAGGATGATGATTGCGCAAGCGCCGGCCAGGGCATTGGCACCGGCGATGGAGAAGAACAGCAGTGCACCAATGCCCACGGCGGTGAGCGTGAATCCGCCTTTGAGTGCCATCCAGTTGATGCGTCCCTCGCCTTGCGCCATGTTGATGGGCTGCATAGGCTGTTCGCTCTGTGCATCGGGCTGTCCAGGGATGGGAGGGATGAAAGTCGGCGGCGTGGAGGTCACGGGAGCGTTCACATAGACGGTGCGCACCGTCTCGTGCACACCACCGAAGATGTAGCTCGGCAGCGGATAGTTGTTCTCGATGGCTTTTTCCACCATTCGGTATTTGCGTCGGCGGTGCAGGTAGCGGAACAGCATTGAGAACAGCACAATCATTACGACACCAATCGTGATGATTAGCACCATGAATGCCGATGCTTTCGACCACTGCCTGCTCATGTTTTCGGCGGCTTCGAGTTCGGCGGCGGTGCTTGCCATTTCATTGTCGCCTGAAGGCATAGCCATCACGGTGTCGTTGAGCAGATGTGTGATGCGCTTCCCCAGTTCGTTGATGCCCATCACGCGCACGGTGTCGGAGCCATCCACAATCTCGATGGTGTCGCCACGGGTGACCACGCTGTGCCCGCTGCGCATGGGTGTCACGGCCAGCATGGCCAGCAACAAGGTGATAAGGATTCTGTTCATATTCGTCGATAATTGATGGTTAAACAATTCTTGAGCCCGAATGAGCCTCAACACAAAGCGGCCTCATCGTTGGGTCTCGTGCATTAGACGCAACGATGAGGCGAAAAGTTGCAGCCAGCGTTAAAAAAAATCGGTTTTAATTGATATGTGATAAAAAAGGGCACGTCCCGCTCAGTTGCCATGGGGAGCTGATGACGAATCTTGCAAGATGATATTGAGGATGGCGTTGAGGTCGTAGATGTCGATGGTGCGGTTTCCGTCGAGGTCGGCGGCCATCGGATCGGCGCTATGGTCCAAATCAAGGATGATGTTGATTACTTCGTTCACGTCTTGGATGTCGATGCGTCCATCGGCGTTGGCATCGCCGAGCCTCACGTTGTACCAGGCACGCGTTTGCTGCACATTGGCCAGGCAATGAGGCAGCATATCGTGTTGAGCCAACTGAATGGCGGTGAAGTCGAAGTCGTGACTGCCGCTGTCGCCTGTTAGTTCCAGCTCGATGATGGGCAGTTGCGAGCTGCAGCGTGTGTTGACCAAACTGTCGGACCACAGCAGCACGCGTGTGGTGCCCGCGCTGTCGGCCAGCTGGCTCCACTCCACGCGGTGGATGGAGTTGTCGGCCACCACATTCACCACCTGTGCGCTACCCACGGCCACATCGAATTGCAGGGCGGTGTAGCTAATGCTTCCGTTCACGAACACGGGCACACGCACTGTTGCACCGCCGGTGGGAACAGCCGGCCCCAGGCCGAGTGTTGTGCGCGTGTCGATGTCGCGGTCATCGCTCACCGTGCGGGGTGGCGTGGGATAGGGCAGGCTGGCATCGGGGTGCTCAATACGGTAGATTTGACGCACCACCCCCACCAGGTCGCTGATGTCGAGGTAGGCATCATCGTAGGTGTTGGCGTTGGTGGTGTTGAGCGTGGATGCCGGACGGTCGAGCAGGTGCTGTGCCAGGGTGGCCACATCCAGGCTGTTGATCACGCTATCGTCGTTGCAATCGCCAATCACTGGCAGCGGTTTGGACCACTGCTCATCGAGCCAGGCACTGTGGGCATGGAGCACATTCATAAATGCTTGACTGCGAGCCGTGATGTCGCTGTAGATGGCAAGTTCTTGCCATCGCTGCACATCGCGGTTGTGCGCGGCCCGCACACGCTCCACCCACGCTGCTGCATGAGTGTCTAAGGTGGCTGCCGCCGAATCGTTGTAGGCACGCCATATTTCACGCACGCACTGCTGAAAGCGTGGGAACTTCGCAATCTCGGCAATCCAGTGGTTGCGCGAGGGGTTGTTGTCGCCCACCTGCTGAAGGTAGCAAAAGTTTTGAGCACCCCACGGGCGGCAAGCCTGGTCGAAGTCCCACACCAGGCCAAACATCACTTTCGTGTCGTTGCCACGGTCTTTGCTCCAGTAGCAGCTGCCGGCGAAGATTTCGATTTCATACAGAATCTCTTTGGTGAGGTAGTATCGTGCCAGCATGTCGATGTCGATCAGCTTCTCCCATTCGGTGCTGGTCTTGTCGCGGCAGTAAACGGCGGCACCGATTTTCCTGACCAGGTTGTAGATATAAGTGGTTTGTTTCGAAGAAAGGCTGTCGGGCGAGTGGATGGTGGTACTGATGGTTTTGCCTGAAGTGCGGTCGTTGATGTACACCTGTGGCTTGTCGAGGTAGTTGTCGATTTCGCAGAGCCACCCACCGGTGATGAGCTCGGGGTCGGTTTCGCCGTTGTCCTGCTCGGTGATGTTGA
>JAFYCU010000141.1 GCA_017545095.1 Muribaculaceae bacterium
ATATACGGGCTCAGAGCCAGGTAGTAGCCGCCATTGCGCAGGTAGAAGCCTCGGTTGTAGTCCTCGCCAAAGGTGGGAAACAGGATGCCGGAGCTGTATTTCTCGGTGAATGGGAAATAGCCAAACGGCACGGCTACTGGCAGCGGCAGGTCCTCGAGCACCATATAGGCTGGACCGGTGACCACGTTGCTCTTCGGACGCACCTTGGCCTTGGTGAGCTGGAAGTAGAAGTGGGGGTGGTCGTGGTTGTCGCAGGTGGTGTAGCGGCCGTCCTTGATGTAATACTCATCGTCTTCGGTCTTCTTGGTGATGCCACCGGTGAGGAAGCCGTCGCCCTGCTCGGTGATGATGTCGGTGATGTAGCCTTTCTTGCTCTTGAAGTTGTAGCTCATGGTGCGCGACTCATATTCGCCGCTTTTGTCCTTGAACACGGGTTTGTTGGTCAGTTCGCCGGTGTTGTCGACAACACCGATGGCATGCACCTGGCTGCTGTCCATGTTCATGCTGATGGTGGCGGCGCTCATGTCGATGTCGCCATACTTGAGGTTGGTGCCGCCATACATGGTGGCGTGCCTTTTGCCAATGATCACAATGGAGTCTTGGGCACTGAACTGCACCACGTTTTCAAGGTCGACTTGGTGTTTCACAAATCGCTCTTTCGTTGGCGTGGTGTCGGCGGCCACGGTGTCGGCGGTCGATGCCACGGCGGTTGTGGGCGATGTCACGTCCTGGGCATACGTGAACAGCCCGCACAGCATGAGCAGTGCAGCAGCCAGCAGGGGTAGTATGTGCATTCTCTCGCGTGACATGCGGGCATAATATCCTGCGAAATTACTGCAAAAAACGCAAATGGCGCACTGCACATTGCAAAGATTAGACTTATTTAGTAAACGTGAAAAAATAGCTTGGTGCGATTTTTAGCTTAGTCATGCAAAAATGCAGAAAGGGAAATGGAGCGTAAATTGGTTGATAATAAAGTGATTAAGTCCTATTGTTTTATTGTTACCAACCATTTATTTCGCTTCATGTGTCATTTTTGCGCAGTTGATTCGTCACTGGCCGAACAAGCCGAAAAGCGATTGAGCATTGATGCGCTGGTAACCGGCGGGTATGCTGAAGCTTGTGTCCACCGCTTCGTTCCAGGTGATGTCGCCGTAGTCGAGCTTGAGGCGGAAAGCCTTTCCCTTGATGTCGGTGACCAGCTGCAGCGCATGGGCGATGTTGCCGGCCAGGGTGCGTTGCACATCGCCATAGGTCATGCTATAGGCCGTGCCGCCACGGGTCAGGCGCACATCAAGCGATGTGACCTGGTTCTTTTCGTTACAGCTGAAGGCATAGCTGAAGTCGCGTGGCTGCGTGATTGGTGCAATGGTGCAGCCATTGCCGGCGGGGGTGATGGTGACCAGCTGCTTGCGCGAGGCATTGAGCGAACCCTCGCCCATCACAAAGGGCCGACCCAAGAACATGTCTTGCATCATTCCCACAGTGGCGGGGATGCCGGCGGTGAGCAGGCTCACCTTCTCGGCCAGATATTGTTTTTGGAGTTTGTTGACCACATAGAGCGAGTCGCCGCGAATGATTAGTCGGCCAGCCTCGATGCCCAGTAACGGCCTGAGCGAGATGTAGAGTGCTTGGTCGCGAACCATGCGCACCTGCACAGCACTGCTGAATGATGTGCCCCCCGAAATTGAGATGTTGCCGCTCGCTTTGAGTGTTGTCCATGCTCCGGTCGAGGCGACGATGGCGTCGAGGCGGAGGGCGATGTCGGTTGTCGTTGGCATTTCGGTAGAGGTGCCGCCGTTTTGGCTGGTCACGACAGCCCCCTTGCGGGCATGGCACGATGTGAGTAGTACGAGGGATGCTACTAATATGATGGAGGTTAAGTGCTTGATTGAGGGGGAGAATTGTTGGCTCATATAGGCTGATGTCTGTTTGCGGTTGATTGCGGGTGTTGGTTGATTATTTCACTTTCCGTTTGAGCTCTTTGTTATCGGGGTCGATTTCCAAAGCCCGTTTCCACTGCTCGCGTGCCAGGTCATGCTCGCCGTTGGCCTCAAGGATGTCTCCATAATGGTCGAGCAGGTCGGCACTGGGCTCGTCGTCGGCTTCGATGGCGGCGCGTATCTGCGTGAGTGCGCCCGCGATGTCGCCCTTTTTGAACAGCACCCAGGCATAGGTGTCGAGGTAGGTGGCGCTTTGCGGATAGAGTTTGATGGCTGTGGCCGCCATGCGTTCGGCTTTGTCGAGGTCGCGCTCGCACAGCGACAGGAAGTAGGCGTAGTTGTTCAGCGCACCGGCGTTGAGCGGGTTGAGGGTAAGGGCTTGCTCATAGGTGTCGAAAGCCCGCAGCGTGTCGCCCTGCTCAAAAATCACGTCGGCCATGCCGCCCAGCAGGTCGCTGCGCGTTTCCACATCGGTGCTGTCGGTCATCGACAAGGCTCGCTCATAGATGGCCATGGCCTTGGCATAGTCTTTGGTCTGGAAATACATCGGGGCGATGTAGCTGTACAGTTCCACACTGTCGGGGTTGAACTCCAGTGCGCGTTCGGCGGCTCGTATGGCAGCGGGATAGTCGTCGTTCATCACATTGAGCACCATCAGCCGGTGCCACCCCGAGGCATCGGTGGGGTTGATGTCGAGCACATAGCCCTGTTGCTCGGCGGCGGCTTTGTAGTTTTTGCGCGCCAGCAGATACTCGGTGTAGAGCTGATGGATGTCGGCCTCGTGTGGATGTTGCTCCAGCAGCACGCCGAAGAGCTGTTCCACACGTTGCGTGGTGTCGTTCTTGCTCAGGCTCTCGCGGATGCAGTCGGTGAGCAGCCCGAGTTTGTCATCGATGTCTAAGTTGTCGGTAGTCAAGGCATGCTGAATCTGCTGGTCATAGGCCGCCGAGTCGCCTACCTCCTGATAGAATTGCGCCTTGGCAAGATAGGTGTAGCCATTGCTTGGCTCCACCTCCTGGGCCACGTTCAGGTAGTGCAGGGCGCTGTCGGCCATGCCAAACTGCTGCATCACGCCTGCCATGCCCATGTTGTAACGCGCATTGCGTGGGGCCGAAGCCAGCAGGCGGCGCATCTCGGCAATGGAGCTGGCTGTGTCGTTCAGCTCGATGTAGTTGCTGATTTTCTTGGTCGTGAGGCCGATGGACTGTCCGTGGTGCAATTCAATGGAGTCGAGCGTGGCATTGGATTTCACATAGTCGCCCGTGCGTGAATAGGCCTCGGCCAGGCGGCTCTGAAGCTCGAGCTTGTTGGGATAGCTTTGGCACAGGCGCTCGATGGCTGTCAATGCCTGCTGGGCCTCGCCAAGCATCAGGCAGGCATCGCTGTACAGGATGGTCTCGTAGAAATCGTCGGGGCAAGCATCGAAATGCTTTTTGAGCAAGGCCAGACCGCGCTCGTAGTGTTCACGTTTCTGTCCGCGCATGGTGAGCAGGGCGTGCCCAAAGTAGAATGCCGCTGTGGTGTTGGTGGTGTCGGTCTCGTAGGCGCGGCGCACCAGGTCGAAGTAGGCATCGCTCACCTCGCGCGACTTCCAGTTCTGCGCTTCGAGGAACATGTAGCTTGCCTTGCGACGGTCGGCATCGCTGATGCCCCCATTATCGCGCCCCGTTGCCACCATAGGCAGCAGCATCGCAACTGCCGCTATCCAGAAAAGGATATGGTGAAATCTGATTCTGTTCATTATTAAAATCTGCTTTGAAAATGGCATCAGCGTAACAGTGTGCCGCTGTGCTTGAATAAGCGTTTTCCTCACGTGATACCCGTGTGTCCGAATCCACCTGCACCTCGACCGGTGTCGTCGAGTGTGTCGACGAGATTCCATGTCACTGTTTCGTGGCGTGCCACCACCATTTGGCAGATGCGTTCGCCGTCGGCAATGGTCTGTGGCTCGTTGCTCAGGTTCACCAGAATCACACCTATCTCGCCGCGATAGTCGGCATCGATGGTGCCCGGCGTGTTCAGCACGGTGAGTCCACGCTTCAAAGCCAGCCCGCTGCGTGGGCGGATTTGGCACTCATAGCCCTCGGGCAGGGCGATGTAGATGCCTGTGTGGATTAGTGCACGCTCCAGCGGCTGCAGCGTGAGCGGCTCCGGCAGCCAGGCGCGCAGGTCCATACCGGCACTCAATGCGGTGCCATAGGCCGGTAAAGCATGGGGCCCGCGATTCACAATCTTCACTGCTATATTGCTCATGATGTTCAAGAACCAAGAACCGAGAACCAAGAACCAAGAACCGCATTGCGCTACTCGTGGTTCGCAGCTCATAGCTTGTTGCTAAAAACGCTTGTTTAATCGTCTACTTGTTTACTCCGTTTACTTGAGAACGCTTGTTTACTCGTTTACTCCCAGCACGATGTTGATTAGTGCGTTGATATCGGCCACGTCCACAGTGCCGTTGCCATCGAGGTCGCTGGCGGCTCGTAGTTCATCGCTGGCATAGTTGCCCAGCACGATGTTGATCACAATGTTGATGTCGTCGATATCGGCAAAGCCGTCGTTGTTTAGGTCGCCAACCACAGTTGCTGTGCGCATGAAGTCGAAAGTCACCAGACCGTTGCTCAGGGTGATGTTGGTCACGGGCTTGCCCATGCGTCCGCCGGTGTGAGCCACAGCGGGTGGCGTGGAGTCGTCGGTGAGGCGGTTGTTGCCGCACCAGGGATACAGGTCGCCCTGCTCGGTGCTGTCGTTGGGTAGGCCATCAGCGGCGATGATGGTCATGCGCTGCACCGAGTCGTTGTTCACTTTGTTGCGTTGCCATGCCGTGGCGTTATAGGTAACGTGCGTCACCATCAGTCCCTCCGAGGCCATATAGGCGTTCCAGCCGGTGAGTTGGCGGTTTTCCAGAATGTAGTATTCGTTGGCATCGCGGTCGTTGGTGATTTTCACCGCCTGGGCATCGGGCAGTGCGATGTCGCTCAGGGTGTAGCGGGTGTTGGCCTGCGCCTCGGTGAGCTGCATCCATCCCATGAAAGCACGCTCATAGGCCGTGTAGCCGCAAGGGGTGTAGCTGTCGTTGTTATAGCATCCGCCGCACATCACGCTCCAGTTGCCCATGCCGTAGTAGCCGTGGTCGTAGGTGGTCTCGTAGAAGTCGGGCAGCCCTAAGCAGTGCGAGAACTCGTGGCAGAACGTGCCCACTCCGTCGAGCTGAGAGCCGTTGTCGTCGCGTCCGCGCAGCTCGTTGAACACCGCAAAGCGGTCGATGCGCTTGCCGTTGCGCCACTGTGGGCCATCACCATCGTCGTAGAAACTCGCCGACATCAGATTCCACTGGCAGGGCCACACGCTGTCGTCGACATAGCCTTGGGCCTCGCCCACACCGGCATACACCACGATGCACACGTCCACTTGTCCGTCACCATCGTTGTCATACGGGCTCCAGTCCACGTCATCACCGGCAGCGGTGATGGCGTCACACACCATTTGGCCCACACCCACATCGTTCACCTCGCGGCCCGACCGGTAGCCATGCGCACCATAGGTGGCGCGGGTTTTGGGAAGTGTGTAGATGCCAAACACGTCGAATTGCGGCTCATATTGTCCCCACGACTGGTCAACGAAGTATTGGTAGGCACTCGATGGCCCTTGTGTGTATTGTTGCACAAAGGCTTCCTTGGGGTTGGCCATGGCTTTGTCGGTGTATTGCACCAGCAGGATGGGAATGCGCGGCTGTCCCGTGACGGGCACCTGGGTGGACCCCACGCGGCGGGGAGCAGCCGAGGCACGGCGCTCGGTTTGCCACAAGGTCTCGGCCATGCCAGCCATAAGTGCCTCGCGGTTGGCTGCCACAAAGGCTTGCTCGTCGGCGGTGCGCATCGAAGCATCATGGCAGCGCACATGGGTAAGCTTGCCATCGAGTTTGTAATACACATCACCCTGAGCATCGCGCCCTACGGTGAATCCATCGCTGGCGGTCACCAAGCGGCTGTGCCACTCATCGCCCAGCAACCGCACACTCACCGTGCCGCCATCGCTCTGTGGCAACACCACCACGCCCGGCCGTGCCGGCACACTCCACAACATCGTAACATAGGCCGACAAGGCCAACATCAACAGCAGTGTACGCTTCATTCTTTTTTCGCTTTTTGAATTGTGGCCGCAAAGTTACGATTATTTCCGAAACTATCCAAATCCTGGGGTGATACAGCACACGAGGCTTGGTGTTTGGGAATCGTCTGGCATTGTTCCTCTTTTCATAATTTGGTGGAGCTCATGTTACGGTGCTGAGCCACGTGGCGCTGAAGCAGGGCGAAGAGCAGTGCCATCGTGGGGCCTGCGAGGTAGATGAGGGCGGTGTTATATAGCATGTTGCCGGTGGTGGTGAGCGGTGGAATCACGGCGGCAACTACAAAGCCCACGGCGCCGAGCACGGCCGATGCCGTGCCAGCCACTTTGCGCGACAGCTCCATGGCGTGGCTCGAGGAGCTGGTGAGCGTCACGCCCACCAGCACAAGCATCAGGCAGGTCACCACCTCGTAGGGCCACAGGCCGGCGTCGCTCCACAGGAGCACGGCCTGCAACAAACCCAATATCATCAATCCCGTGGCGGAAATGATTATGCCTCGACGCGCGTTGCCCAGCGCGGGAGCGAACCCTGCACCAAGGGCCGTGAAGATGC
Organism: Muribaculaceae bacterium; assembly: GCA_017545095.1. The sequence continues at coordinate 6,622 of JAFYCU010000141.1, forward strand.
CGTTGCAGCCTAAGGCCAGCCCGATGGCCTCGGGGCCATAGCCCGAACGCCCGAGCAGGAACGGCGTGAAGGCGATGTTGGCGAAGAGCACCACCAATGCTCCCGCCTGGTGGAAGATGGTGGCCATCGCCTCGCCATTGCGTGCCACGCTGCCAAACAGCCGCATCGTGCCTATCAAGCCGGTGGTGGAACGTCGTTCGGCGGGCAGCGTCTCGCCCATGAACCAGCAACCCGCACACAGCAGCACACCCGCCACCAGCATGCCCCAGAAGGGGCCGTTAACACCCACATGGGCGGTGAGCGCACCACCCAGCATGGGGGTGACGATGGGCATGATGCCGTTGATTACGTTGATGGCGGCCAGCATCTTCATCAGCTTGCCGCCCACGGCCATGTCGGCGGCTATGGAACGTGAAATCACTATGCCACCTCCGGCGGCGGCTCCTTGAATCAATCGGAGCACAATCATCACCTCTACGCTGGGCACGCCAACCAGGGCCGCCGACACCACTACATAGGTGGCCATAGACCATAGCAACGGACCACGTCGCCCCAGACGGTCGCTGAGCGGACCAATCACGATGTGGCCCAATGCCAAACCCAGCAAACTGGCGGTGAGGCAGAGCTGAACCATCGACGGGTCGCACGATAAGGCCGCCGACAGTGCCGGCATGGCAGGTGAAAACAGGTTGTTGACCACAGTGGCCAGTGCAGTGAGCAGACCCAACAGGCCAAGGAGAAGATAGGGATTCATGAGTGATATATGAGATAAGTGATGAATGACGAGTGTCGAATAACGAGTGGCGAGTGATGAGTGGTGGATGATGGATGACGGGTGACGGGTGATGGGTGGCGAGTTAATAGCGGCAAGTGCGCTATGCGGCGCAACAAGCGTTAGCCATCTTGCATTTCGCATCTTGCATCTCCCATCTTGCCTCTTGTTGCCTCATACTGCTTGTAGTGCAGGGGTGAGAGTCCGGTCATTTTACGGAAGAATTTTCCCAGACTCGATTGGTCGGCAAAACCATATTCGGCAGCCAGGTTTTTTAACGATTTGCCGCTGAAGACCAGGTCATGCTTGATGTGGCGCAACAGCAGCATCGAAAGTATCTCCTTGGCTTTGTGCCCCGACTTCTGTTGGCAAATCTGACTCAAATATTTGGGAGTGATATTCAGTTGCTTGGCATAGAAGATTACCTCGTGCTCAAGCTTCATGTGCTTGCTGGCCAGCCGAATGAACTGTCGGTAATAGTTGTCGGCCATGGTGAATGGTGCTCGATGTGTGGTGCGAGCAGCGCGAGCCATGGCCAGATGTGAGAGTGCAATCACCATGCTCCTCACGATGGTGCCGCTCACCTGGGTGCTGCCGGCAATGGTTTCCACTTGTGCATAAGCACTCAAGCTGTTGAACAACGATTGTAGCATGTCCCATAGGTGGGCATCGTCAACCACAAGCACGGGACGCTCGACTAAAAGCTGCAACTGAGCCATGTCGATGCCCATGCTCAAGTCGAACGAGAATTTGTCGCTCAAGACCAGCACGCGCAGTTGGAGGTCGTCGCTCATCTGCACCACGCGAAATTGCGAAAGCTGAGAGTGGCACACACACATGCCCGCGCCAACGCTGAAACGTTCCAAATTCATCTCCAGCTCGCAAGTGCCAGCCACACACAGGGCAATGCACGAGAACTGTGCCGGGCTTGGCGACAGCCGCACACGATGGCTGACCGTGATGTCGAGCACGATGTAGCCATGTTGTCTCAAGAGCTGTGAATCGACGGTTGTCATTGGTTGCCTTGTTGGTTGAACCGCCGCTTGAGGTATCGTGGAATAAAGCCCAAATGCCTGGCTATGGTGGGCAGCATGCCGTAGTAATGGCACATGATGCGGAATCGCTCCATCAGCGAGCGCCGGTGGTTCTGCGTGGTAAGCCCATCGGTGAGGAAACTGATGATGGGTTCCGGGCCAGCATAGGCATTGCACTCCGACTGTTGCAGCACGCGGATGCACCAGTCATAATCGGCGCTGAACCGATAGCTCAGGTTGTAGTGAGGCACCAGGTCGCGGCGTGCCACAAAGGCCTGATGGCACACCAGCATGCCTTGTTTGAAACTTTGGGCTGTGAGGGTGGGGGGGGCGGTGAGGTGGCGCTGGCCCACCACACGGCGTGTGGCATCCACCAGCTGTGTTTGGCCGTAAATCACGCCGGGGCTGTCGGTGGTCAGACGCGACAACTGCGCCAGGGTGTTGGGCCGCGCAAACGAGTCGCCAGCATTGAGGAAGATGAGGTACTTGCCCAATGCGCGGTCGATGCCTTTGTTCATGGCGTCGTATAGCCCCTTGTCGGGTTCGCTGAAGATGCGTGTGCCGGCAATGGCGGCCTCGCGCACCAAGCGCAGCGTGTCGTCGGTCGAAGCTCCGTCGATAATCAGATATTCATAGTCGGCACCCGTTTGTTCACGCACGCTCGCCAGCGTGGGCGCAATCACTTGGGCCGCATTCCAGGTGACGGTGATGATGGAGAATAGTGGTTCCATGGGTTAATGCTTTATCGCTACATCGATGAGATGATATATCCACCGTAGTCGGTAGGGCGCACTTTGAGCGGCCTGAGGCCGTAACGTCCGGTGTGGGCCTCGCCGCTCAGGGGGCCTCCGCCGCCGTTAAACACGTTGTAGCGCGAACCGCACTTGGGACACACGGCATCGAAATTCGTTGCATCCACACCCACCGTTACATCGGCACGATTCTCGACAGGACAAGCCGCGTCGTAGGCCACCGGCGCATAGTTTCCCCCCTCGAAGCCCATCATCAGCAGCACACCGCCATAACCGGTGTAGGTGTTCATGTTATAAGGGAAATTGGAGGGTTGCTTGTTTTGGCGGTTAAAATATCGGTAGTCGCCGGCCCCCGCCACGCCATAGGTGTTCCACAGCGCGTAGGTGCCCAGGTCGATGCGCACCATCAGCTGTGGCACCTCCTTGTTGTTCACATGGTCGCAACCGCACAGCAGCAGTGCGCACATGAGCATGAAGATTGTCGGTCTCATATTTGTTTATAACGATTGTCGGTTCATGATTATTTTGTGGCTAGCGCAAAAAACAGCCAGATTTTTTTGCCATATCACAATAAATGCCTACCTTTGCAGCCGCAAACCTGCCCTGATGGTGGAATGGTAGACACGAGGGACTTAAAATCCCTTGGCCATTGCGGCCGTGTGGGTTCAAGTCCCACTCTGGGCACAACAAGCTGGCTGCCGACTCGTTCAGTAGCCAGCCGTTGTTTTTTGCCGATGCGCAAAACAACACCGAGCGTGACAGGTTCTCAATCGCTAAATGGCAAAAATAAAGATGCTCTCCCTTGTTTTTGGGAAAGCATCTTATTGGCATTTGCTCTTATCGGGGATTGTTTGCCAACGACAGACCTACGTTAAAGACCAGGTTCACATTGGACATTGTGCCACTAAGATTCCAATCCTCATGATACTCGTCACATGGCTTGTGATACCAGGACGACATTGGATATTTATTAACTGAGTCCACTTTAAAAAGTCGTACTCTTCATGTCTTTTTTGTTTTTTGTGATTATTGTTGATTAGTTTAGTAAACTGCCGCGAAGTTGTCAAGTCAACTTCGCGGCAGCTGTCGTTGTTTTTTAGTGCTTGATCACCTTTTTGCCCTGGTGGATATACAATCCAGGAGCAACGGGCTCATTGGTGAGTCGGCGTCCGTCGATGGTGTACCATGCCGGGTCCACATCGGCGCGATTGACTGCAATCTCATCAATGCCGGTCGCGATTCCCGGGTCGGGATCGGTGGGCAAGGTGAGGAGGTATTCATCCTTGTATTCGAAACTACGGCGTATGGTGGAAGAACCAAGACCAGGTGCCTGCGCAATCGTGGTCAGGTAGGGGCGGAAGCGAGGTGTCGTAGCGTGCTGCGCGCGCACAAACTTGTTGCCCTGCAGCCTATACACGTTGTCGAGTTCCTGAGTCCAGCCCGCGCTGCGCAGGTAGAACCAACTAGTCACTTGGTCAAAGGACCATTTGAATTTTGCAGTTTCTGTTTTATAGACCGTGAACTTGAACGTGTGCCCTGCCATTGACGGGTAAATGAAATAGAATGTTGTGACATTACTATTCCAGTATTTGGGGATTTCTGAAGCCGTTTCTGTTTTTTTTGCCATTACAAATATATTGGGTTCCAATAACCCCCTAATTTCATATGGGAAAAGACGATGGCTCCAGTCTTCTCCAGTGGTGAGGTCGGTGATGCTCACTAATTCATCGTACACCATACAAAAGCCGGTCCAAGTGTTGACTTCATCTTCGGTGAAGGTGCGGTAAAAATTGACATAGCCATCCTCCAAGTACATATTTTCACCAATAAGGAAGAAGTCGTGGTCATCGTAAAGGTTGACTTCCTTGAAACTGGCCCCCTCGCCGTTTAACACAATATTGTTGTCCAGGCCAGCGACGTTGGCTGGGTTGTCGACATAGTATACGGTATTGGGGTTGCTGTTGGGCGTCACTTCTGTAACATTGGCACCGAGTGCGTAGAGTGCGTCATATCCCTCGGGCATTGTGACTTTGTCGCCCATGGGCAGAGCCAAGGTCTGGCCGTTGGCTGCAATGGCCACTGGTCCATCTACAATGTCGAAGTCGCCGAGTGTGGTGTAAAC
>JAFYCU010000142.1 GCA_017545095.1 Muribaculaceae bacterium
CAATGTTCCATACTTTTGATACACCTTCGGGTGCCATGGGGATGGCGGTCACACTCTGCGACGGGTCTTGTAGAGGGCCAACAAACGAACAATTCGCTCATTGTCAAAGCTATGCAACCTGCGAAACTTGAATTTGGAAATCATACTCCCCCCAGCCCCCTCTAACTTAAAGGGGGAGCTATTGACGCAATCATTAGCTGGCGGCAACTGCTCGGAAGTTGCCTGATAAAATAACGGCTATGGTGATAGAAACAGCCGGACAACCCACTCATTAATCATAGTGATTCGCTCCACGGCGTTTCGCGTTTTGGAAAAAAATTATTAATTTTGCATCGCAAATCAATTCATTTGCACTATAATCAACAAAACTAACGAGTTATGAAGAAACAAGTATTCGCTCTTTTGGCACTTTTGGTCGCAACATGCATGTCGGCAACCGCGCAATATATCAAAGTGGGTGATTGGTCGGGCAGTGCCCAGCTCTCCACGGGCAGCAAGCGTGCCTTTGGTGTAGGCTTTGGTGTGCAATACGTTCCCATCAATAATTTCCGAGGCGACTTCCACCTCAACTACTACTTCGAGGTGAACTACGACTTCAACCTGAATGCACATTACCTCATCGACCTGTATAAGAAGCGCCTCACGCTCTATCCCTTGGTGGGTGTCAACCTGTCGAATCTGGAGGTGTCGAAGGAGGGTATGAAAGAGGAAAGTCATGCCGTGCGCGAGACCCACTTCGGTGTGAACCTGGGCTGCGGACTGGAGTACCGGCTCGACTACGATGTGGCCCTGATGATTGAGGCGCGACGGTCGGTCATGAAAAACGTGGGGCAGACGCTCGTGAGTGCCGGGGCACGCCTTACGTTCTGAAACGATGGCGTTGCCCCAAGCGGGATTCCTTAAAAATGCATAAATCCGCGACATTTTGGCACTTTTCGGCAGCACAGGCACGATTTATTCAGTATCTTTGTCGGTTGGATTTGTAGCGGCCTTGAGCCGCAGCAAGCCACAAGGGAAATCTTAGCAATGAAATCAAATCTTAAATAACTCAGAAACAATGGCAACATTCGACAAGAAGATTCTGGAGAAGTACGGCATCACCGGCACCACCGAGGTGATGTACAATTCCACTTGGGAGGAACTGTTTGAGGAAGAGATGAAAGCCGGCCTCGAGGGCTACGACAAGGGCGTGCTCACCGAGCTGGACGCCGTGAACGTGATGACGGGCGTCTACACCGGCCGCTCACCCAAAGATAAATTCATCGTCGACGACGAGACCTCGCACAACACCGTGTGGTGGACTAGCGAGGGCTACAAGAACGACAACAAACGCGCCAGCAAGGAGACCTGGGCAGCTGTGAAGGACATTGCCATCAAGGAGCTCAGCAACAAGAAACTCTATGTGATGGATGGCTTCTGCGGCACCAACAAGGACACGCGCATGAAGGTGCGCTTCATCATGGAGGTGGCCTGGCAGGCTCACTTCGTGAAGAACATGTTTATCCGTCCCACCTGCGACGAGGAGCTGGCTCAGGAACCCGACTTCGTGGTGTTCAACGCCAGCAAGGCCATCGTTGAAAACTACAAGGAGCTGGGTCTGAACAGCGAAACGGCCGTGGTGTTCAACGTCACCGACCGCGAGCAGGTGATCATCAACACCTGGTATGGCGGCGAGATGAAGAAGGGTATGTTCTCGATGATGAACTACTACCTGCCGCTGAAGGGCATTGCCGCCATGCACTGCTCGGCCAACACCGACATGAACGGCGAGAACACCGCCATCTTCTTCGGCCTCTCGGGCACGGGCAAGACCACTCTGAGCACCGACCCCAAGCGTC
>JAFYCU010000143.1 GCA_017545095.1 Muribaculaceae bacterium
ATGCACAATGCACAATTTTTTAGCTACGAGCCACAAGCTACGAGCTATAAGAGGCGCAATGCGGTACTTTGTTCTTGCTTGTTACAGCAGGCGTAGTGTTTGTGCGAGGCGACGGGTGGTGGCGGTGGTTTCGGCGGCGGTTTCGATGTCGGTGGCATCGAACTGGAGTTGTGCGTGGGCGTAGTGGGGTGCGCGCTGCATGATGGTGGTGTGCACCCAAGCGGCGATTTGGTCGTCGCTGAGTGCGCTGATGAGGGGTCGCTTGCTGCGGTGCTCGGGCAGGCACAGGCGAGCGATGAGGCGTTGCTCGCTGGTGGTGAGCCACACGGTGATGCCCGTGGCATTCATCAGCTGCATCATGCCGGGCTGGCAGGGCGTGCCGCCGCCGCAGGCCACGATGGTGCCGCCGCGCTGTGCCAACAGCCGCAGCGCGGCACACTCAAGCTGGCGGAACCGCTCTTGCCCCAGCCGAGCCATCAGCTCACCGATGCTGAGCCCCTGGCTGCGCTCGATGTGCTCGTCGAGGTCGACAAAGGCGAGGCCGGTGAGGCGGCTCAGTTCGCGCCCAACGGTGGTTTTGCCGCAGCAGGGGAATCCAATCAGATAGTAGTTCATCACTCGGCGCATTGCGTTCTACGGCTCGTTTTGCCCCCTTTTTTCCCAAAGGAAGAGTTTGTCGCTGGGTCGGATTTTGGTGTTGGTCTTGATGGAGAAGCTGTCGCCTTTCACCGCCTTGCTCACGGGGTGCATATCGACACGGATTTCGCTCACGGTGATGAACAGCGCTCCGGTGGTGGGCCCCGTGATCACGATGTCGTCGCCCACGTGGAGTTCGCCGGCCTCCATGAGGAACTCCCCCACCCCGATGTTGCTGAAATAGCGTACGCCCTTGGCGATGTAGTGTTTCTGACGCGTGGCGCTGGAGCCATACTTGCTGTTCCACTCGCCCAGTCGCTGGCCCAGGTAGTAACCGTCCCAGAACCCCCGGTTGAACACCTGCGCCAAGCGGTTGTTGAGCTGGTCGATGAGGGCTTCATCGTAGGTGCCATCGATGATGGCATTGATGGCCTGGTTGTAGGCACTCACCACGGTGCGCACATATTCGGGTCCGCGTGCGCGTCCTTCGATTTTGAACACGCGCACACCGGCATCAATCATCTTGTTGAGGAAATGGATGGTTTTCAGGTCTTTGGGCGACATGATGTACTTATCCTTCATCTCGAGTTCCCAGCCCGTTTCGCGGTCGGTGGCGATGTAGCTGCGTCGGCATATTTGCCGGCACGCCCCACGATTGGCACTCGTCCAGGCCTCGTGTAGGCTCAGGTAGCACTTGCCGCTCACGGCCATGCACAGCGCACCGTGGCAAAACATCTCCAGCCGCACGGGTTGCCCGCCCGGGCCAGTAATGCCCTCGCTGGCGATGGTCTGGCTGATGGCGTGCACCTGGTCCAAGTTCAGCTCTCGGGCGAGGACCACCACGTCGGCCCATTGCGCATAGAAGCGCACCGCCTCGCGGTTGCTCACGTTCACCTGAGTGGAGATGTGCACCTCTACTCCTATGGAACGCGCATAGAGGATGGTGGCCATGTCGCTGGCAATGATGGCCGACACGCCTGCCGTGCGTGCTGCGTCCACAATGTGGTGCATATAGTCGATGTCGTCGTCATAGATGATGGTGTTCACCGTGAGGTAGGTCTTGATGTTGCGCTCACGGCACCATGCCACGATGGTATGCAGGTCGTCGAGCGAGAAGTTGACACTCGACTGGGAGCGCATGTTCAGGCCCTCGATACCGAAGTAGATGGCATCGGCACCGCCCTGCCAGGCGGCTGTGAGCGAGTCCCACGAGCCCACCGGGGCCATGATTTCGAAGTCGTTACGATTCATTGTGGTTGAGTTTGGGGTTATTGATGTGCCGCTGTGCGTCGCGGCCGGTTTTCTTGGCAAAATTCTGCTCCAGGGCCTGTGTGAGGTCCACGCCGGTCTGATTGGCCAGGCACACGGTGACCCATATCACGTCGGCGAGTTCGTCGGCAAGGCTGCGGTCGCGGTCGCTAGCTTTCTCGCTCTGTTCGCCATAGCGCCGGGCGATGATGCGTGCCACCTCGCCCACCTCTTCGGTGAGGATGGCCATGTTGGTCAGCTCGTTGAAATAGCGCACGCCATAGGTGGTGATCCAGTCGTCGACGCGCTGTTGCAATTCCTGAATGGTCATAGGGCAGTCACTCTTTTAGCTTGGAGTCGATGATGATGGTTACCGGCCCGTCGTTGACCAGCTCCACCTGCATGTTGGCGCCAAACACGCCCCGCTTCACCTCTCGCCCCATGGCAGCCTGCAGCTGGTTGCAGTAGGCCTCATAGAGTGGCACCGCCAGGTCGTGGCCAGCGGCATGGATATAGCTGGGTCGGTTGCCCTTGCGTGTGCTGGCATTGAGGGTGAACTGGCTCACGGCGAGCACCTCGCCGCCCACATCCATCACGCTGCGGTTCATCACGCCGTTGTCGTCGTCGAAGATGCGCAATGCGGCGGTTTTGGCCACCAGCCAAGACACATCGTCGGGGGTGTCGTTGTCGGCCACGCCCACAAGCACCATCATCCCCTCCCCTATCGCACTGTGCACCTCGCCGCCAATGGTCACCGAGGCATGTTTCACACGTTGAATTACTATTCGCATATTTTCGGTTGTCAGTTAACCAGCTCGTGGCTCCTTAAATCCGAAGGTGTATCAAAATTCGATTTGGCGGAAGCTTAGCCGCCTAACGGCGGTATCAATTCAAATATATCACAAATCTTCCAATTTATTATAATAACAACTTTTGATAGATTTGAAAATGATTTGAATGATTGCCACGCGTAGTGTGCAAAACACTTTTGATACACCTTCACTTTGCTAAGCGACAAGCTTGGTTCTTGGTTCTTATTTAAGTTCTTGGTTCTTGTACTTGCTTCGGTCGTCAGCCGCACCGGGGTACGGCTCTACTGTCGTTGCGTCTCGCGTCTTAGAAAGTCCCTCCTTAAGGATTGGTTTGGGGAGGCTCCACTGGGTTTGGGGAGGCCTTTTTTTGCAGTTCGTTGATGATTAGTCGCGCTTTGGCGGCACCCACCACGGCGGTGAGTTCGGCTTCAGAAGCCTCGCGGATGCGTTTCACGCTCTTAAAACGCTTGAGCAGCGCCTTTTTGGTTGCCGGCCCTATGCCTTTAATGTCGTCGAGTGCCGAGTGCACCTGTCCCTTGCCGCGCTGCTGGCGGTGGTGGGCGATGGCAAATCGGTGCGCCTCGTCGCGCAGGCGTTGAATCACGCGCAAGGTCTCGCTGTTTTTGTCGATATACATCGGCACACTGTCGCCAGGAAAGTAAATCTCGTTGAACTGTTTGGCGATGCCGATCGCCGCAATTTGGTCGTTAAGCCCTATGGCTGTGAGCGCCTCGACGGCGGTGGAAAGCTGTCCCTTGCCACCATCTACTACCAGCAGCTGCGGCAGCGACTCGCCCTCCTGCACCAGTCGCGTGTAGCGACGCGTGATCACCTCGGCCATCGATGCGTAGTCATCGGCCCCCTCCACGGTCTTGATGTTGAAGTGGCGGTAGTCCTTTTTGCTTGGCTTGGCGTTGCGAAACACCACGCAGCTTGCCACGGGCGACGAGCCGGAGATGTTGCTGTTGTCGAAGCACTCGATGTGTCGCGGCAACTGTATCAGATGCAGGTCGCGCTGCATGGTGGTGAGCGTGCGTGTGGCGCGCTGCTCGGGGTTGAGCTTCTCCATGCGGTTGAGCTTGTCGGTTTCGAACTGCCGTGCGTTTTTGAGTGCGATTTCAAGGAGCTTGCGCTTGTCGCCGCGCTGCGGCACATAGCATTGCAACGCATCGAACTCCACATCGGGCAGCACGTTCACAACGGCCTCGCGCACGCGGTCGGCCTTGTAGGTGTCGGCAAAGCGTTGCCTGATTTCCTGCATCGCCAGTGCCATCAGCTCGGCATCGGTCACATCCTCGTCGAGCGAGCGGATGCGGTATTCCAGCGTGATGCTCTGCACCACCGAGCCACCGCGCATGTGCATGAAATGTACATAGCCGCAGTCGTGACTGCGGTGCAAGGCAAACACGTCGATATTGTGTATTGTCGGGCTCACAATCACCGACTTAGAGCGCAATTTCTCTATGAGCAAATATTTGTGTTTCAGCTCATTGGCTTCCTCAAACTTCAGTTCCTCGGCCAGTCGCGCCATTTCCTTTTCGAGATAGTTGCTCACCAGTTTAGAGTCACCTCGCAGGATGGCCACCACGTCATCGATATACCGCTGATACTCATCGGGTTCCACCAGTCCTTTGCAGCACCCTCCGCACCGCTTGATGTGGTATTGCAGGCACAGATGGTGCTTGTCGGCCTCGATTGTTTCACGTGAAACATTGTGGTTGCAGCTCCTCAGCGGGTAGAGGCGCGCGATGGTGTCGAGCAGCACATGCGCGGCCTCGGCCTTGGGGTATGGGCCGAAGTAGCGCGCGCCGCGCCGCACGGCATCGCGCGTCATGAACACGCGGGGGAAAAGCTCCTTGGTGATGCATATCCACGGGTAGGACTTGTCGTCCTTGAGCAGCACATTGTAGCGCGGCTGGAACTCCTTGATCAGGCTGTTCTCAAGGTCGAGAGCCTCCTCCTCGGTGTTGACCACGGTGTATTGCAGGTCGTGGATGTGGCGCACGAGGATGTTGGTGCGGGCCACGTCGTGCACCTTATTGAAGTAGGAGCTGACGCGCCGCTTGAGGTTCTTGGCCTTGCCCACATAGATGATGGAGCCCTCGCTGTTGTAGTAGCGATACACCCCCGGCGAGTCGGGCAGCAGGCTGATCTTGAGTTTCAGTTCGTCGGTCATGGTTGGGTCGCGCAGGGTTATTTGCCGTCGAAATCAAACAGCGAGGTCACCTCCACATCGGCGGGCAGCAGGTCGCGACCGTTGAGTCCGCGCAGCGTGCACAGGAAGTTGATGTAAATGGCCTTGGGCTGCATCATCTGCACGAGCTTATAGGCGGCAAGCATGGTGCCGCCGGTGGCGAGCAAGTCGTCGTGGATCACCACCACGTCGTCGGGCGTGATGGCATCGCTGTGCATCTCAATGGTGTCGGTGCCGTACTCTTTGTCGTAGCTCATGCTCACGGTGTCGGCGGGCAGTTTGCCGGGTTTGCGGATGGGCACGAACCCGGCACCGAGTTTGGCGGCAAGCAATGCCCCGCCAATGAATCCTCGCGATTCGATGCCTGCCACCTTGGTGACGCCGCGGCCCCGGTAGATGTCGGCCAGCGTGTCGGCCATGCAGGTCAGAGCTGCGGCATCCTTGAATGCCGTTGTGAGGTCCTTGAACTGGATGCCCTTCACGGGGAAGTCGGGGATGTTTCTCACGAGCGCTTTCACGCGCTCCATGTCGTTTCTGTTCATATTCTTTAGGTATGTTGGTTTGGATTATTGTTTCACGTGGAACCAAAAGACCCGTCATCGCCCCAGGAGCAGGAGCAGCACATTGATGTCGCTGGGCGATATGCCAGGGATGCGCGATGCTTGTCCGAGGGTGGCGGGGTCGATACGTTGCAATTTCTGGCGCGCCTCGATGCTGATTTGCGTGAGGCTGCCGTAGTCGAGTTTGCCGCGGAGGGTGATGCCGTCGAGATGCGACAGCCGCTCGGCAAACCGCTGTTCGCGTTCGATGTAGCCGCGGTATTTGATCTGGATTTCGGCGGCCTCGATGATTTCGTGGCGGCGAGCTTCTTCCACCTGCGCCAGCCTCTCCCCCACTTCGGGCACCAATACCGCCACATCATGCAGGGTGACGTGAGGTCGTAGCAACACGTCGTGCAACCGCTGGCTGTGCTGCATGGTGGGCAGCTCGTGCGCTGCGAGGAATGGATTGAGTGAATCGGGGGCAATCGGGGTTTGCTTCGCGTAGTCGATGAGTTCACTGATTTGCGACATCTTCGACTCCAACAGTGCGTACCTGTGGCCGTCGACCAACCCGATGCGGCGACCGACGGGTGTGAGGCGCATGTCGGCGTTGTCGTGCCGCAGCAGGATGCGGTGCTCGGCACGCGAGGTAAACATGCGGTAAGGCTCGTCAACGCCTTTAGTGACGAGGTCGTCGATCAGCACGCCTATATAAGCCTGATCACGCGCCAGCTCAAAGGGTTCGCCGCCGTTCACTTTCATGTGAGCATTCACGCCTGCCACGAGACCCTGACAGGCGGCTTCCTCATAGCCCGTGGTGCCGTTCACTTGTCCGGCGAGATAGAGCCTCGGCACCAGCTTCGACTCCAAGGTGTGGTGGAGCTGCGTGGGGTCGAAAAAGTCGTATTCGATAGCATAGCCGGGGCGGTGGAGCTGCACGTTGAGGAATGCGGGAATGCATCGCAGCGCATCGAGCTGTGCATGTAGCGGCAGCGACGAGGAGAACCCGTTGAGATACATCTCGTGGGTGGTTTCGCCCTCGGGCTCGATGAACAGCTGGTGTGCATCGCGGTCGGGGAAGGTGACAATTTTGGTCTCGATACTCGGGCAATAGCGCGGACCTATGCTTTGAATCTGGCCATTATAAAGCGGCGAATCGTCGAGCGAGGCGCGCAACACATCGTGGGCAGCGGCATTGGTATAGACGATGTAGCAGTCGCGTTGGCGAAGCGAGCTGTATTCGTTGGGCAAAAACGAGAAATGACTATTGTCATCATCACCCGGTTGCACGATGGTTTGGCTGTAGTCGATGCTGCGCCCGTCGATGCGTACGGGGGTGCCCGTCTTCATGCGTCCGGCCTGAAGACCCAAGCGCACCAGTTGCTCGGTGATGCCATGCGCTGCCGGTTCGGCGGCGCGTCCTCCAGGCTGCTGGTGGCGACCCACATGCATCAGTCCGTTGAGAAATGTGCCTGCTGTGAGAATCACTGCATGTGCGTGAAAGTCCACACCTAAGGCAGTGCGCACACCCGTCACTCCCCCACCCTCACCGATGAGCAATTCCACCACACTGTCTTGCCAAATGTAAAGATTGGCGGTGTTTTCGAGCACCCGCCGCCATTCGGCGCTGAAGCGCATGCGGTCGGTCTGGGCGCGTGGGCTCCACACGGCAGGCCCCTTGCTGCGGTTGAGCATACGGAACTGAATGGTGGAGCGGTCGGTGACCACACCCATCATGCCTCCCAGGGCATCGATTTCGCGCACAATCTGACCCTTGGCTATGCCGCCCACCGCCGGGTTGCAGCTCATCTGCGCCATCTTGTTCATGTCGATGGTGATGAGCAGCGTACACGACCCCAGCCTTGCCGCCGCATGGGCCGCCTCGCAACCTGCGTGGCCGGCACCAATCACAATCACATCATAGTTCTCAATCATCGTTCAGCAGTAAAGGTTGTGAAATGAGTGCGAGGGCTTCGTTCTCGTGTTGCTCCATCACCTCGCGCTCGCCAGGTCCTTTGTCGTTGATGCCACACAGATGCAGCACACCGTGAATGACCACACGCAGCAGCTCCTCGGAATAGTCGCGACCGAACAGCTCGGCATTGCTGCGAACTGTGTCGAGCGAAATCACCATGTCGCCACTCACGCGCCGGCGCGTACTGTAGTCAAAGGTGATGATGTCGGTGTAGTAGTCGTGTTGCAGAAACTGCTTGTTCACCGCTAGGATGTATTCGTCGTCGCAGAACACATAGGTGAGTGTACCCACTTGCTTGCCGTGGGCATCAACCACGCACTCAATCCATCGGGCTAGCACCGTTTCGTTGAATCGAGGCAGTTCCACTCGTTCGGTTTGGAGACTGATGTGTGACATCTCGTTTGGATTTAGATTTTCGACCACAAAGTTAGTACAAACTGCCGTGACTACCAAAAAAATGCGCCATTGGATTTTTTAGGTCTAAAAAGATAACAACCCATTTTGACCTTATCACACTATTTTCCAATGATTTATTTCGAATTAAACCCACTGAGAATAGAAAATTTGCGCCCCACCCCATCAATCGGCCGAATTTTTGCCGCAATTTTGGCCTTGTTTGGCACACTATTTGCAACATTGATTGTGGAAAATTTGTAAAACGATGGACATGGTTATCTTGTGTTGCAACATGTGAACAATCACTAATTCGGCTTTGCGGATTTTTTGTGATACAAAATTTTGTTGATTGCGAGAAAAGCAGTAATTTTGAAAATTCAAAAATATATACATCATGATTGAATATTTCCAGAACAACCTATGGCAACTGTGGACAATCATCGCCATCGTGTGCCTGATTCTCGAACTCATGTCGGGAGACTTCTTTATTATGTGTTTCGCCATTGGCTCGGTAGCAGCTGTTGTGACTGCGGTGTGCGGAGCGTCGTTCACGGCCCAGATTGTGGTTTTCGCCCTGTGCTCGGCTTTGAGCTTGTGGCTGGTGCGACCGGCAGCACTGCGATATTTCCATAAAAACGCTGATGAGCGCGTGAGCAATGCCGATGCACTGATTGGCCAAGAGGGTAGGGTGAGCCAAACTATTCCAGCCGGTGGCGACGGACGTGTGGCACTCGACGGCGACGACTGGAAAGCGGTGAGCCACGACGGCACAGCCATCGCACAAGGCACTAAAGTGCGCGTGGTGGCCCGCGAGAGCATCATCCTCACCGTGGAACCCGTGTGAGGGGCGAGGACCGAGAGCCAAGAACTGAAAACTGATAACTGAAAACTGAAAACTTAAACCCCTTCTCATTATGGATTTCGTTTCAATTCTATTGATTGCCATCGTAGTGCTGGCCCTTGTGCTGGTGAAGATGAGCCTTGTCATCATCCCGCAGTCCGAGACACGCATCATCGAGCGTCTGGGAAAGTATCATGCTACGCTCAAGCCGGGCATCAACATCATCATCCCCTTTGTGGACCGCGCCAAGAGCATCGTGGCCATGACGGCTGGTCGCTACCACTACACCAGCTCTATCGATTTGCGCGAACAGGTGTATGACTTCGACAAGCAGAACGTGATCACCAAGGATAACGTGCAGACGCAAATCAACGCGTTGCTCTACTTCCAGATTGTGGACCCGTTCAAGGCTGTGTATGAGATCAACAACCTGCCCAACGCTATCGAGAAACTCACGCAGACCACCCTGCGTAACATCATCGGCGAGCTGGAACTTGACGAAACGCTCACCTCGCGCGACACCATCAACACCAAGCTGCGCGCCGTGCTCGACGACGCCACCAACAAGTGGGGTATCAAAGTGAACCGCGTGGAGCTGCAAGACATCACGCCGCCGCAGAGCGTGCTGCAGGCCATGGAGAAACAGATGCAGGCCGAGCGTAACAAGCGTGCCACCATCCTCACCAGTGAGGGACAAAAAGCCGCAGCCATCCTGCAATCGGAGGGACAGAAAACGGCCCGCATCAATCAAGCCGAAGCCGACAAACAGACCGAGATTCTGCAAGCCGAGGGCGAGGCCCAGGCACGCATCCGCAAGGCCGAGGCCGAGGCCATCGCCATCGAGAAAGTGGCCGAGGCAGTGGGGAAGAGCACCAATCCCGCCCACTATCTGCTCGCTCAGAAGTACATCGCCATGCTCGAAGAAGTGGCCAGCGGCGAACAAACGCGCACCGTCTATCTGCCTTACGAAGCCACCAACCTGATGGGCTCGATAGGGGGTATCAAGGACATGTTCAAAGACTCGTAAACTGTTTCAACCACTATGCCGATGAGGGGAAAAACGCAACTTGTTTTTTCCCTCGTTGACTATATCTCGTTCAATTATCGTAAGCGAGATTGCCAAGGGCTGGTGGCACAAGTTGAAATATCGACCGCGAAGTGAAAGCACTGCCAAACATCATCACAGCACTAAGAATAGTGGGTTCTTTTGGCCTTTTATTTTGGAAACTATCGCGAAGTTGTTCCCCAAGCCCTGAAAGGACGACAGCTCATAGGCTGGGCTGGAGCGAGTGATGGCGAGTTTCGGCGGTTGATGAGAATGTGTATCAAAAGTGTGGAACAATGGCGGTGCTTGCCCGTCAGGGCAAAATTTGCCTAACCCTGGGTCACCGCGCAGCGGTGGCCCAGAGGTTGGGTAAAGCAATCGCAACGCCTCTGGAGGAGGCCACACAAGAGCCAATGGCAGTTGCCAAAGTAGTCTCTTCCAGAGGCATTTCTGCCTGTTGATGGCATTTCCCCGGGCCACCGCTCCGCGGTGTTCCGCGGTTATATAGATATTGCCCTCTGGGCAAATCATTCTACAGCTATCAGAGGTATGAATCCATTGTTCCACACTTTTGTTACGGCAAAATCATAGGCATGGGTGCAGCGAAGCGAACCTTTAGCTCGCGACCGAATGGGAGCAAATACCTGTTAAAGTGATTCTCAACCAAGCTTTTAGCCCCGTTAGGGATGACAAAATTATCTCTCTGATAAATCTTGCAAGATGGTGTTTCGTGATTAAGCGCGCTGCGATTAGACTTCTATCACTCCGAATTTCGGATGAGCCTGAATTTTTCCGGGAAAAAGCGAATAATCATTTTTAATTTTATTCAAAATTCAAAGCAAGCTTTGCTTTTTCGCTCGGTTTGCACTAATTTTGCGCTGAAATCGCGAAATTAGGCTGCACCTCGGCAAAAAAGCAAGCGGGCTTGCTTGTTTTACGCTCGGTTTGCACTAATTTTGCAGGGTAAAACTAATAATCGACTTTGATATGGCAAATCATCACGAACATCAACACGACCATTGCGGGTGTGGACATGAGCACCATTGCGAGAACGAGAGTAAGTATGAGGCTGTTGTGAACAACAGCAAGGTATCCACCGACGATGCGGCAATCTCGGCTGCTGTGCAGCAACTGTTGGCCGAGCACCGCGACGAGAACAACACGCCACAGGTGTGGGAACAGCTGCTGGGCTGCGTGGACCTCACCACGCTCAATACCGACGACAGCGAGGGCAGTGTGGCGCGCTTTGTGCAGCATGTCAACGACTACGAAAACGCCCATCCTGACCGCCAGAATGTGGCCGCTGTGTGCGTCTACAGCAACTTTGCGCAGACCGCCCGCGCACAACTCGAGGTAAGCGATGTCAACATCGCCGTGTGCAGCGCTTGTTTCCCATCGTCGCAGGCACATTTGGAGACCAAAATCGCCGAGACGGCTCTGGCGGTGCAGGATGGGGCCGACGAGGTGGATGTGGTGCTGAACGTGGGCTACTTCCGCGACCAGGCCTGGGAAGAGCTGAGCGACGAAATCGCCGAGCTGAAGGCCGTGGTAGGGGAGAGGCACCTGAAGGTGATCCTCGAAACGGGACTGCTCAAAACAGCCGAGAACATTCGCCGCGCAAGCATTCTGGCCATGTATAGCGGCGCCGACTTCATCAAGACGAGCACAGGCAAGGGCTATCCCGGCGCCACGCTCGAGGCGGCCTATGTGATGTGCCAGTGCATCAAGGAGTTTCACCAACGCACCGGGCAAGTGGTGGGCTTCAAGGCTTCGGGCGGCATACGCACCACCGACGATGCTGTGAACTACTACACCATCGTGCGCGAGGTGCTGGGTGACGAGTGGCTCAACAAGGAGCGTTTCCGCATCGGTGCCAGCAGCCTGGCCAACGCGCTCTACCAGTCGTTCAGCGGCACCGACGAGAAACCGTTCTAGAACACAAATCCAGCTAAACGGCTGATTTACAAAACAATCCGCAGCCTTGTTGCGTGTCAACGGCTACGGATTGTTTTGATTTTAGCCTCAGCAGGAGTGGCTCATTTGAAGGCAAAGCCCACCTGCACGTCGTTATAGTTCTCGGCAAGTGTGGCAATCGACTGCAAGGTCTTGTTGTGGCCCAGTCCGCTCACGAGCTGCAGCAGTTGCAGCAACCGGTCGGTGTCGACGAGCAGGTGCAGGTGCTTGCTGTCGCGCCGCACATTCACGGTCATGGGCAGGCCATGCCACCGCAGGGTGAGCCGGCCCTCATCGGCGTCATAGGTGTATTTGCCCTTCACCTCCGGCCCCACAAGGCGCATGGCAAAGGTGCCGTCGGCATTGAGTTCCAGCCAGGAGTTGCTTTTGCTCATCTTGAGCTTCTTGAATGCCTTGTCGAGCTTCTTTTTCAGCTTCGACTTGGCGATGGGCTTAGCCACCTTTGAGAGCACATTCACGCCTTGCGCCTCCACGCTGGCACCGTCGTAGTGCCAGGTGCCGGTGATGCTGCGTGTGGCCACCACCGAGTGCTCCACGGCCACATCGCTGGCCGTGCGACAGCCCACCGCCGCTGTGCACAGCAGCACGAGCATCGACAGTAGAATCAAGCGTCTCATGATGCATCAACGATTTCGCGCCCAAACGGTGTGAGGGCGATATGGGCGAGTTTCATGTGCTGTTTGCCGAAGGGGATGCCGATGATGGTGATGTAGAACAGCAAGCCAAAGAACACGTGGGTGAGGGCAATCCATATGCCGCCCACGATGAACCAAATGATGTTCATCACCGTGTTGAGGCAGCCGCTCGTGGGTTTGCGCCTCACGTGCTTGCCAAAGGGCCACAAGGCCAGCAGACCCAGCTTGAGCGACTGCAGGCCGAACGGGATGCCGATGATGGTGATCATCAGGACCAACGAGGCCACCAGATACTCAAGGGCAATCTCCACGCCGCCAAAGATGAACCAGATGATGTTTCCAAGTAATTTCATTTTAGTGATGAGTGTTCAGTTTTCAGTTTTCAGTTTTCAGTAAACAAGTAAACCAGCGTTTTTTAGCTACAAGCTATGGGACCGCGATGCGGCTCTTGCATCTTGCATCTCGCGTCTCGCATCTTACTTGGTTCTCGATTCAGTCGTCGCACTGGAAGAGGGGGTCTTCGGGCATGACCATCACGGGCTTTTGCTCGGCGGCGCGCAGGATGCGCTCGGGCACATATTTCTTGTCCACCACCAGACGGAAGGCGTAGGCCTGGAACCAATCGTCGGTCATGATGATATAGCCAGCCTGTCCGCTGTCGCCGCCCCAGGAATTCTCCACTTTCCACTTCACTGGCTTGCCGCTGTCGTCGAGGTCCACGGCGCAGAGCGTCATGGCGTGGCTGGAGCCGCTGTCGAAGGTGGCGATGCGCTGAGCCTTGTCCATCGGGAAGGTGGTGGAGAACAGGGTGGCATAGTCGTAGTTGTCCAGTGCCAAATAGCCGCTGTTGCGGTTCAGCTGCTTGCCCACGTCGTAGCTCGAATAGAGCTTGGTGCTGTCGCGCAACGATGCGATGGCCATGGCGGCGATGTCGTCCATGGGCAGGTTCACGTAGCACCAGTTGTGGCCGTCGTAGGTGTGGCGGTCCAGCTCCACCTCATAGGTCTTGTAATACTCGCGCCTGGGGTCGTTCATGGCCATGATGAATGTACCGTTGATGGGTCCGCCTTGTGTCTCGCGGTAGAACTCGAGCGGGGTGTAGGTGCGTGCCGGTGTCACCGTCTTGCCGTCGCGGTTGCGGAAGGCGTAGGTGAACTCCTTGACGGGCTCGCCCAGGGCCAGCGAGAGCATGGAATAAATGGTGGTGAGCATCTCGGTCTTGCGCTGCTTGATGGCCGAGGCACTCTTCTTGCTGGCCACCATGTTGCGCAGCTCAAGGCCGAACTCACGCAGCTTGCTCGACAGCAGCTGTCCCAGTCGCGAGGTGCGCTCGGCGGTGTAGGTCTCGGGTTGCACCTCCACGGGCACCAGACCGTATTTCTCGGCCAAGTCGGCGGCTCCGCAAAAGGTGCCGCCATCGTTGATGGGGTTCTTGAAGAAGAACTGCACGCGCACATCGTCCATGGGTTTGTCGGCGCAGTCAATCACGCCCTGGAGCATGAGGTTGGCCTTCTCCAGCTGGTCGTAGAAGAACAGGTAGTCGTGTGAATACTCCACGCGCAGCGTGTCCTGGTGCCGGCGGGCAAAGTTGGCACGCATCACATTGAAACTGGAATACATCCAGCATCGGCCGCTCTGTCGCTGGTTGTGGATGTTCTGCTTGGGGGTCTCGATACTGAAATGGGTGTCGGTGGGTCCGGCGTTGCGGTAGTTTCGGGCCAGGTCATCGATGCTGTTGGCGGCCATGGCACCAGCCAATGCCGCATTGTTGCGGCTGCGCGCGTTCAGCTCAATCTGCCGCATCATGCCGGCATCTACGCCCCCTTGCGCACGCGACTGGCCCAGCATGGGCAACGCGCACACAACGAGCGACATCAGGAGGGTGAGAGTGGGTTTCATCATTGTTTTGGTGATTATTAGGGTTGGGGCAGTGCTGCCCAATAATTTATCGTGCAAAGGTAATCAGTTTTTTTGAATTATCGGTCATGATTGGCAAGTTTTCGCAATGAATGGGGCAGGGGAGCGGTGCAGAGCGCCAAAGCGGGTAGGGCAGGGGAGTGAATGCTTCCGCTACACAGGCCCTACATGGTGTTCTCCACCTGAATGGACTTCGGCCAGCGAATTATTGCTGCAGCCTAATATAATGTAAGTTCATTCAAGTTTCGCAGGTTGCATAGCTTTGACAATGAGCGAATTGTTCGTTTGTTGGCCCTCTACAAGACCCGTCGCAGAGTGTGACCGCCATCCCCATGGCACCCGAAGGTGTATCAAAAGTGTGGAACATTGGATTCATA
>JAFYCU010000144.1 GCA_017545095.1 Muribaculaceae bacterium
ATCACCTGATAATAAATAGCTAAGTGTTGTTATGGAATAATCGGGGCTTATGTTTGCAGAAGGTTTTTCAGCCGGAGGCTGGCATTTGAGTAACCCCGTATGGCTCATTAGAACGAGTGCAGCGAGTGGATAATGAGCCATACGGGGTAAGGAACGTGCTAGATAATCGTCGCTGAAGGCGACCACCTTGTTTCCCCGGACAGCAATAAAAAAATTCCATTGTCCATTTTCCATTATTTAGTACCGTTGGCTGCGCCCGAGGTAGGCCGCATTTCGGAAGTACAAAATCAAATTCGTGCCTCATTTGTTTTGTACTTCGCTCGATTTGCACTACCTTTGCAGGGTCGTTTGGCAACAGACGGCACTACATGGCTGGATTAAAGAAGCGTTATGCGCATTCTTGCTAATTGAAAACGTAGGAAATTTTCAAATCGAACGCAAGGGATGGCACAGCGGCTTCCACGCTACAGGCGTGGACTGCACAACTATTCCCCTTTTGCGTTCAAGGTTTTTCCTACGACCGTCAATTAGCGAAGTGTGATATAGGCAGTCCCGCTTCATTATTTTAAAGAATTGATGATAGAAACAAGCCTCGTGCAGGCTCTTTGACCATAAGCGCTTAATTAACTAAATTCAAAAACAAAATCATTATGAGAAAACTAAGACAACTTTTCGCATGGGGTGCACTCTGCACCCTGTCGGTCATGTCTCAGGTTCTGCAGGCCGAAACCATGACCGTGGTGAGCAACACCTCATCGGGCATTCAAGATGCCAACTACACCGCCACACTGAGTGATGGCACTGTGCTGGGGTTTAATGCCAACTTCGGCAATTCGGACAGGAACTACTTCTGCGGTGCTATCTCAAGCAGAACAGAACTCACGGTGCCTGACTCGCTGCTCTTGTACTCCTCTGGCGGTGCTACCATGGTTCCCGTCAGGCGTATCGGTTATAACCGCCTTGACTTCGACAAGGCCGCCCAGGTGACCTCACTCACCATCCCTGCCACCATCATCGAGTTGAAGTATCTAGCACCTATCAAGGAGCTTCACGTGAAGAGCTATTTTAGCAGCGTAAACACTGGCACGTTATCAGTGTTGGACCGCTTGTTGGTACCCGCCGACAATCTCGACTCCTACTTAGGCGATGCCAACTGGTACAACTACGTGTTCATTAATGCCGAGGGTATGGAACCGACCAAGCTGACCATCAACGTAACCAAGCCAGGCGAGTTTGCCCAACTACTCTTGGAAAAAACCGACAACTGGAACAAGGTGAACGAGCTCACAGTGACCGGCTCACTCAACGACGATGACCTGAACGTGTTCAAGCGCATGAAGCAGCTCTTGAAGCTCGACCTGTCGAAAGCCGCCATCAACAAAATACCGAACAAGTTCGATGGGTTCAATTATTGGGTTGGTTCATCCTACGCTGAGCAGAGACAGGGTTTCAACGTGCTGGAGACGCTGGTGCTACCCGAATTGGAGAGTATCGGTGACTATGCTTTCACACAGTGCTACCGCCTTAAGTCGCTGACCATGCCCAAAGTGAAGACGATAGGTATTGCCGCATTCGCGCAGTGTGGCCTGTCATCCATCTCGCTGCCCGAAGGATTGACATCAATGGGCAACTACGCTTTCTTCCGTAGCCAGCTCACAAGCGTGACCATCCCCAACAGCATGACCACAATCAGTGGCTGGTGCTTCAACGAAAACAGCAAACTCGCCCACATCACACTTCCAGAAACGGTGACAGAACTTGGCACCCACGCTATATCATGCACTTCCATCGATACATTATCGTTGTTTAGTGTGCTAACAATCGGCGAAAGCGCATTTTGGAACTGCTCCAAGCTGCGAAGCGTCACTTTCGGTGAAAACCTAGAAACCATTGGCTATAGAGCGTTTGAAAAAACACCACTCACCGAAGTCGAGTTGCCTGGGAATCTGCGAGAGGTTAACCAATCGTTTTACGACTGTAAAGGGCTCAAAAAGGTGGTGTGCCATACGGCTGCCCCCCCAACCAGCAACAACGGTGACCTCCTTTACGGCTGCGACAAAACCGATGTGAAACTTTATGTACCAGCTCTTGCCATTGATTATTACCGCGCCGCCAATGGTTGGAAAGAGTTCTACACCATCCTGCCGATTGATGAGAAAGCCAACTATCTGCTTTTCCGAAATAACGCCTTCACCATCGCCGACGGATCGGCCATCGCCGACGGGTGCCGCTTATACCTCAACAGCGGCCAAGCATCGGTCACCTACAACGACAGCGTGAACACCCTGTCGATGAGTCTCTACAACCAGTGGTGCAATTTGGGCATCAGCGGCTACAACGGCATGGAGAACTACAGACGCGACTACGACCATACCTCACTCATCGCCTGCGGCCCGATGCGTGCCGACAGCATCTGCACCGAGATGTATCTGCCCTCGCGCAGCATTTGGTATTTCATCTCGCTGCCCTACGACGTGCAGGTGAAAGACATTGCCTGCAGCGATGGTGTGCTCTATGCCCTGCGCAAGTATTCGGGACTGAAACGCTCGCAGCAGCAAACCAACAACTGGATCAACCTCACGCCCGACAGTGTGATGCACGCCCACGAGGGCTACATCCTCAAGTGCAGCGCCGACAAGACCACCATCTGGTTCCCGGCCATGAACAACGGCAACAAGAACAAGACGTTTGAGCGCAACGATGCCGTGGTGGCCCTGAACGAATATGTGAGCGAGTTTGAGCACAACCGCTCGTGGAACTTGGTGGGCAACCCCTACCCCTGCTGGTACGACACCCGCTTCATGGACTTCACCGCACCCATCACCGTGTGGAACCGCTATAACAGTCGCTACGACGCCTTCTCGCCGGTTGACGACAGCTACGTCCTGCATCCCGCCGAGGCATTCTTTGTGCAGCGCCCCGTGGAGCAGGCAGCCATCACCTTCGCTGCCGACGGCCGCCAGACCAACGCCACCGTGCGCACCCTCGAGGCCCCGCACCGAGCACCGGCCGTGGCACGTGCACGCACATTGTATAATATGGAGCTGACCGGCGATGCCGGCACCGACCACACCCGACTGGTGATCAACAGCCTGGCCAGCACCGCCTATGAGCTTGACAAAGACGCCGCCAAGCTCATCGAGGCCGACAACACCTCGCTGCTGCTCTACACCCTCGACGACGGCGTGCGCTATGCCATCAACGAGCGCGACATGAGCAACGGCATCGTGGCCCTGGGCTGCTACCTGCCCGCCGACGGCGACTACACCCTCTCGCTCACCACACCGCAGGGCGAGACGGCCACACTGCTCGACCGCCTCACAGGCCACAGCACCACCCTGCCCGGCGACTACACCTTCAGCGCATCGGCCGGCACGGTCGACAACCGCTTCGAACTGGCGTTCACCCGCACCGCCGTCACCGATGTGAACAGCGACAACGAGCGCTTCACCGTCGAAGACGGCACCGTCACGGCCAACACACCGTGCACCATCTACGCCATCGATGGCCGCTGCGTGGGTACCTGCACGCCGGGCACACCCGTGGCACTGCCCAAAGGCATCTACGTGATCAGTGGTAAGAATGTGAACCATAAAATCGTGGTGAAGTGATGAAAACGAGACTACTCCTCGCGGCACTCATGGCCTGGCTGCTATGGCTGCCGTCGTGGGCACAGTCGGGATTCAACCCCGACAACCCCGGAGACCCGGGCACGCCCAAACTGCAATACACGCTCACGCTCAGCGTCACACCCGCCCAAACGGGCTCGATCAACTATTCCACTGGTCGTTACACCGCCGGCGAGAAATTCACCCTGAGCGCCTATGCCAACAGTGACTACCGCTTTGTGGCCTGGGTGAGCGGCACCGACACCGTGAGTCGGTCGCGCGACCTGTCCTACACCATGCCGAGTCACGATGCGGCCCTCACCGCCGTGTTCGCCTTCAGCCCCGGCAGTCCTGCCGACCCCGTGTTGCAGCCGTTTAAGCGGCAGCTCACACTGGTGGTGGAGCCCGCAGGAGCCGGCAGCTTCAACATGAGCAGCGGACAATATGAGGTGGGCAGCAACCACACCTTGCAGGCCTATGCCAACACCGACTACAAGTTCGGCAGCTGGCGCATGGGCGACTCCATCGTCGGCTCGGGGTCAAAGCTCGACTTTGTGATGACCGAGCAACCGCTTACAATCACCGGTCATTTCGACTACAACCCGGCGAGCCCCGACAATCCGCACAAAAACCACTGGAACCCGCTCACGGGCGAGGTGATTGTCACCGACTTCACCACCGGGCAGCTAAGCAGCGCGGTGTCGGCAGCCATCGGCGGCAGCAACCGCAGCGATGTGCTGAGCATCACCGTGGCTGGAAAGCTGAACGACAACGACTTCGGCATCGCCAACAACTACACCTCCTGTGCGCTGCTCGACCTGAGCCGCACCACCGGCGTGACGGCAGTACCTTCCTATGCCTTCGACTACACCAATCTGGAGTCGGTGTATCTGCCGGCCACCATCGAGCGCATCGGCGCACGGGCCTTCGAGGGCTGTTCGCGGCTGGCCTCGGTCACCGTCTATGCCCTTACACCGCCCATGCTAGACAGCAACGTGTTCCGCAACGTGCCCGAGGGGCTGGTGGCCTATGTGCCTGCCGGAGCCATCGCCCTGTATCAAGAAGCCAACGGGTGGAAAGACCTCATCCTGCTGCCCATTCAGCGCGACATCCGCAACCTCACCGTGAAGCTCCCCGAGGGCTCAGCAGCGGCCGACTACGCCCTGATGCAGCTCGAACTCACCAACGCCAAGAGCGGACAGCGGCTGCACTATGTGATGGGCGACAAAACGGCCTACACATTCAACAACATCATCATCGGCACCACATGGAACGTGGCCGTGCGCAACGACCGGGGCGATGTGTTCGGACAAATCGACAACGTGGAGGTGAACGACGAGGACGTCACCGTGACCTTCAGCTCCCTGGCCAAGCCGCACGACGTGACACTGAAAGTGCTGGCGGGCAAAGGGGCCGACGTGTCGGCACAGGTCGAGACCATGTGGCTCGATGCCGAAGGGTACCACCTGGCCACGGGCAACATCCTGAACGGAATGCCCGCCGGCGAAACCGTGCACTGCCACATCGCACTGCCGCAACAGCTGGCCATGACCTGCAACACCCCGCCGGTGTTCACCCACACGGTGACCGACGGCGACAACGCCATCGTGTGCCGGCTCGACACCATCGCCGCGCTCACCATCACCGGGCGCGTCACCGACGCACACACCGGCACCCCCATTGGCGGAGCCGTGGTGAGCGCCTCGCAGACCTACGGCGGCAAATATGGCCGCACGGTGAACGCCACCACCGAGGCCAACGGCACCTTCACCATCGCCGCCCGGCGCGTGCCCACGAGCGTGAACGTGGCCGCCACCGACTATGTGAGCCGCACCCTGACGTGCGACACCACGGCAGCCACTGCCACCGTGGCACTTGGCGACCTGGCGTTGGAGGCCATCAGCGGCGCAACCATCAACCTCGCGTTCACCTACACGCCGTGCCACGCCGCCGACGAGGAACCCGAAGTGCAGGACTGGTATGCCGACTACGGCAACGTGGACTACACGCTGCGCGACACCACCGCTGGGCGCGACATCACCCGGTTCAGCGTGCAGTACCCCGAAATCGTGCTGCTCGAGGACGTGGCCGACGGCCATGTGTTGCGCCTGACGGCCACCAGCCGCAAGGGTGCCTTCGCACCCGTCACCACCACCGCCACGCTGAGCGAGCAGACCGCCACCGCCACATTCCACATCGTGGAGCCCGGACAGCTTGCCGCCACATTTGGCAGCAACGCCAACACCGCCGTGGTCGGCACGCTGTATGATGCCGAGGGCAAGCTGGTGAGCACGGCCTCCTACAACAACCTGGCCACGCTCACGTTCAGCAACCTGCCCGACGGACGCTACACTCTGGTGACCATGGGCAAGAGCACGCTGTTCAACACCGTCTATGACCTGGCCCAGCTGCCCGCCACCGGGCTGAAAGCCGGTGTGGACTATGCCTGCGACACCGCCACGGTGAGCGCCGGCATCATCAGCGCCGTGAACATCGCCCAGGTGCCCACGCTCGACGAGAGCAAGCTCTACTACACCGGCGACGGCACCTCGTTCACAAGCAACAAGTCGTCGATTGTGGTGGGCAACTACCTCACCCTCACCGGCCGCATCGACTTCAAGCCCGCCTACGCCACCCGCGTGAGCGACGTGCTGCTCACGGTGAGCCTGCCCGAGGCTTGTGCCTTTGTGGAGAACTCGGTGATGGTGGGTAACAGCACCGCCACCTACACCCTGCACAACGGCCAGCTCACCATTCCGCTGGGCAGCCGCTACACCGACCGCGTGCGCTTCTGCGTGCTGCCCACCGCCGGCGGCGACTACGCCCCCAGCGCCATGGTGCAGTTCACCCTGGACGACAGCACCGTGTCGCAGCCCATTGGCGCGGCAGCCTACACCGCACAGGACCTCTCGATCAGCGTGCCATCCACAGTGGCGAAAACCAGCATACCCGTGAGCGGAACAGCACAGGGCATGTCGCAAATCGACATCTTCGACGATGACGTGCTGATTGGTCACACCACGGCCTTGGCCAACGGCTCCTGGGCCACCACCTGCGAGCTGGCCAACGCCTACAACCTCTCGCAGCACCTGATCCACGCCGTGGCCACCACCAAGCAGGGACTCCAGCTCAACACCGAGCAAATGACCTGCACCTACGACCGCGACGCCATCCTGGTAAGCAAGGTGACGATGGTGAACACAGCGCATCCATCTGGCTCTTTAGAACTCTGCCAATACACAACTGTGTTTGACTATCTCGACCCCAAGCAGTCACTTCCCGCCTATTGGTATTGGCCATCTTATCCCGATTTCACCTTCACCATCGACTTTACCGACAACGATACCACTAAGATTAAAGGCGTTGTACTCTATGTGAAAACGAGCGATGGTAATTGGTCGAGGCTGAACACGACATTCGATAATAATCAGTCATGCTGGATAGCCAACGAGAAATTCCACTCTAATGCTCTTCCAGTAAACGTTGGAGTAGATTTCTACCAAGAGGCTGATTCCATAAAAATCGCTGCCGAGATTGACGCGTTTTTCAGTGCCTGCGAACGAGATACGCTCTACAGCAACGACGAGATTTTAGCTTTCTCGTTTCTGCATCCAAATAGATCATTGTCGCTGCATTACATTGACTACCACACCACCATTAGCAAGAAGCAGGAACTGTTTGATAAAATCACTATGATGAACTTCATGGCAACTGAACTTGACGATACAGATAAACGCTTTTACTTTTGCGATGCCAAAGGTTCCTCTTTAAGAGTGACAGAAAAGTCCGACAGTATTTTTGCATTAGCTGCTTTCGAGTACGAAAATTCAATGGACCTGAAAGCATTTGTAAATCTACTTTCAGGTATAGAGTTATCCACACCTGCACGGCTTGCACAACAAAAAGTCTTGCATCGGGCAAGCAAAACAAAGACAGAAAGTAGATTCCCTGAATTACAGCGAGTTATCAATGATGCCATAAATAATGCCAAAGAACTCATTTCTTGTACTGATAGGAATGATGTGGACAATAATGGACGAGCAATAATAGACATTCTTAAAGATTGTATTAAAGACTTAGACGAGTTAAGAAATAGATTATTGCTAGTAAATAATAAAGATGAGCTTAAAGCTATTATAGATGAGCTTAACAAAAACATCAGAACAATTAACGACTGCCATAACAATATTTCCATAATTAAAAATAAAAAAAAGTTTGACAAAATCCCATTTTTAGAAGAATATTCTGGCAGTGATACAGAATTCACCAACGACCCCTCCGGCTATGTGTACGAGGGCGTGCCGAGCAACCGGCTCGAGGGCGTGAAAGCCACATGCTTCTACAAGGAGACGGTGGAGGACATGTACGGCGACCCGCATGAGAACATCGTGCTGTGGGACGCCACCGAGTATGGTCAGCAGAACCCGCTGTTCACCGACGCGATGGGTATGTACCGCTGGGATGTGCCCGTGGGCCTGTGGCAGGTGAAATTCGAGAAAGCCGGCTATGAGACCGCCTACAGCGAATGGCTGCCCGTGCCCCCGCCGCAACTCGAGGTGAACGTGGCCATGCGACAGATGACGCAGCCCACCGTGCTCCAGGCACACGCCTACCAGAACGCCGTGGAGGTGGAGTTCGACAAATACATGATGGCCGAGGAGCTTACCACCGGCAACATCATCGTCACCCAGAACGGCATCGCCGTGGAGGGCACCATCGCGCTGCTGAACGCCGAGACAGAAGGCGACGGCCGCTACGCCTCGCGGGTGCGCTTCAACGCCGCCAAGCCCTTCGAGGCCGAGCAGGTCACACTCACCGTGAGCAGCCGCGTGAAAAGCTACGCCGGCCTGCGCATGGACGGCGACTTCCAGCAGACCTTCGACGTGGAGCTTGAGGTGAGCACCATCGAGGCCGACTCAATCACCCTGGTGCCCTATGGCGGCCAACGCACACTCACCGTGAGCGTGCTGCCCGCAGCCGCCTCGGCCGGCAAGACCCTCAACGTGCGCTCCTCGTCGCCCGCCATTGCCACCGTGGATGGCGAGAGCCACACCATCGATGCCCACGGACAGGTCACCATGACCGTGACCGGCGAGCTGCCCGGCGCAGCCACCCTGCTCTACAGCCTCGACGGCTACGACCTCACTGCCGTCACCACCGTGAGCGTGGTGAGCGAGGACCAGCTCGTCTGCGCCGCTCCCACCGCCTCGGTGGCCTCGGGAAGCACCGTGGAGAAAGGCACGACGGTGGAACTCAGCTGCTCCACCCCCAATGCCACCATCTACTACACAATCGACGGCACATGCCCATGTGAGGACTCGGAGTCGCGACTCACCTACGACGGCACACCCATTGTCATCGACCACTCGCTCACCATCAAGGCGATGGCCGTGGCACCGGGGCTGCTCGAAAGCGATGTCGTGGAACTGACCTACAAACTCAACGGCAACGCCGTGACCGACCTGGCCATCGACAGCGACGTGAAGGTGTTCCCCGTGCCCATGCGCGACGAGCTGCACGTGACTGCCAACGGCCGCACCCTACGCGCCGTGGAGGTGTATGCCACCAACGGCACCTTGGCCACGGCATGGCGGCAGGGCGACACTCAAGCTATGCTCAACGTGAGCAGCCTGCCCACAGGCATCTACGTGGTGGCCGTGGTCACCAACGGCGGCACCTGCACACGCAAGGTGGTGAAGGTGGACTAACCCCACATCACCGCCCCCTCCAAGCGGTCGCCTTCACAAAACGCGTGAGGGCGACCGCTTTTCTTAAGATGCAAAAAGTAGAGCCGCACCCCGGTGCGGCTGATGGCCGAGGCATTAAGACGCGAGATACAAGCTCGCGGCCTCCCCTAACCCCTCCCGAAGGAGGGAGATTGGTTCTGCCACAACGGCAAGTCCCCCTTTAGGGGGATTTAGGGGGCCACGAACTCATCACTCATCGCTCATGACTCGTCACTACTCACTCCTCTCTAAAAAAATTGTGCATTGTGCATTGTGCAT
>JAFYCU010000145.1 GCA_017545095.1 Muribaculaceae bacterium
GATTTGCACCTTGTGGGCATCGTAGCGGCGAGGCAG
Organism: Muribaculaceae bacterium; assembly: GCA_017545095.1. Next base: position 37 of record JAFYCU010000145.1, read on the forward strand.
CGTGAACACCGCCAAGGTGAACAGCGCAAAGTTGCCGATGTTCCACACCAGCGGCCCCAACCAGTGCGGCAACATGGCAATGGGCCAGTAGAGCACCGAGAACACCGGCGTGTAGAGGAAATAGCGTCCGTGGTCATCGACAAACTGCTGCGTGTAAGGGTTCACGCCATTCCAGAAATCGACCGTGGAGTCGGTATACACCAGATAGTTGGCATAGCGCAGGCGCACCATCTCGGCCACCGTGGCCGCAATGGCGATGACCAGCCCCAGCACAACGACCCACAATGCCCGGCGACCCCAGAGCCCCCCCTCGGTCTCCCTTAAAGGGGAGATGACTGACTTGAAGTTCTTGATGTTCATTGCTTTGGTTCTTGGTTTCTTGTTTTTTTGAATAAGGTCTCTAAGGACTTTAAGGTCTTTAAGGACTTTAAAGACTTTAAGGACTCTAAGGGACGAATATCACGTCTTGTTAAGCCCCGCCTTCAGGATGGGTTTGGGGAGGCCTTGCATCTTGCATCTCACATCTCGCATCTCGTTCTCCATTATATGAGTTCACAAAGTATCCGGGGCGGCGTTTCACCTCGTTGAACACGCGGCCCAGGTATTCGCCCACGATGCCCAAACTCAGCAGCTGCACTCCGCCCAAAAACAGCACCGTGACCATGATGGTGGGATAGCCAGCCACCGGCTCGCCCCACACGTTGGTCACCACAATGATATAGACCAGATAGACAAATGCCACCAACGAAACCAACAGCCCCAATATCGAAGCCATGCGCAGCGGTGCTGTAGTGTAGGACGTGATGCCGTTCAGGGCCAGATTGAGCAACGACAGAAAGCCCCATTTGGTGGTGCCGGCCTGACGCTCCTGCTGGTTGTAGGTGATGCCTTTCTTGTGGAATCCAATCCAGGAGTACATCCCCTTGGTGTTGCGTTCCACCTCGCGCATCTGCTTCAGTGCCTCCACACACGAGCGGTCGAGCAGACGGAAGTCGCCGGTGTCCTTCTGGATGGGCACCCGCGAGAGCGACTGCAGCAACCGATAGTACCACTGCGAACTCTTGCGCTTGAACCACGGCTCGCGGCTTTGCGCCCGCTGGGCATACACATCGTCGTAGCCCTCCTCCCAATAGCGAAGCATCTCGGGAATCACACTCACCGGGTGCTGCATATCGGCATCCATGATGATCACAGCATCGCCGGTGGCATAGTCCAGACCCGCCATCATCGCAATCTCCTTGCCGTAGTTGCGACTCAGGTCCAGGTAGCTGAAATGCGCATCGGCATGGTGTAGCCGCATCATCTCGCGCAACGTGCCGTCGGTGCTGCCGTCGTTCACCAGCAGGAACTCCCACTCATAGGCGGCATTCTCCTCCAGCACCTGACGCATACACCGCTCCAAAGCGGGAAACGACGCCTCCTCGTTGTAGGCTGGCAGCAATATGGTAACTTTCTTCATTGGCATGATGTAAAATCGGCATAAGTAACAAACTCGGCACCAGCGTCTTGGAATGCGCCAATGAGGCGTTCCAGACGTTGAGCCATCGCTTGGCCGCTGTGGCGGCGTATCAGCCAGGGTATGCGCCACTCGGGATGCTCGCCCAGGGCGACAAACTCCCACGGATGGAAATAGATAGCGAAGTGACCATCGTGGCGCAACGTGCGCAGGCACAGCCGGCGATAGAGCCACTGCGGATAGTGGTGGCAGGCCAGCCAAAACAGCGGCAGCCTGAGCCACGGTGTCACCGACACGGGAATCTGCAGCAAGCCATCGGCCTCGAACGGCACACGCGGCACACCCAGATGCATATATCGTCCGGGGATGAATGTGGGGTGCAGCGAAGAGTTGTAGCGGTAGCCCGCCTGCGCCAGCGCACGGTTGTCGACAGCCATCATGCGCGGCTGGCGGTAGCCCACCACCGGCAGGCCGCTGAGCCGCTCCAACTCGGGGCGCGACCGCTCGGCATCGCCCGCTTGCGGCTGCCAGTGGTCCACACCATGACTCGCCACCTCATGGCCGCCATCGATGATGCGGCGCATCACCGCCCGAGCATGCTCGGCAAAACGCACCGTGCAGAAAAATGTGGCACGCACGCCGTTTCGCTCAAGGATGTCGAGAATGCGCTCGGTGCCGGCCACCGACACGCGCATCGACTCCTCAAACGCAATTTCCGCACCCTGTTCACGAGGCAAGTCAAACTCCTCGGTATCAAAGCTCAACAGAATCTTCATCTGAGTCATCTTCGGTTTCGGAGTGCAAAATTAGCAAATAAATTCCAATCACACCCCATTCCAGCTCATTTCAACTTTAAGTTTCTCCCTGTGGCAACGCGGAAAAGTCCAAAGAATAGGCAACCTTTCGTTTTGGGGCGGTGTGAGAATTTATTTGTAATTTGTAAATTTGCAGCGAATTATTGGCAATTGACAATATGGAACGCTTTTTCAACACCGCCGGGCCCAACAAGCCCTCAATGTCCTATACACTCGAACCTTTGACCCGGTTTGATCTTGATGAAATGCTCATGCTCATCAGGCAGGCCAAGTATTTCGTGCTGCACGCCCCTCGACAGACGGGGAAAACCTCGTGCCTGCTCGCCCTGCGCGACTATCTCAACAAGCAAGGCGACTACGTTGCCGTTTATGCCAACGTGGAGGGCGGGCAAGCCATGCGCAACAATGTTGCCGAGGTGGTTTTGGCAACAGTGAACGTTATCTCAACTGAGTTATGCGACATTATTGGTGACGAGATTCCCTCATCGGCACTGAAAAGCGTGCAAAAAGAGAGCGCAGGCACAATGTTATCGGCGTTCTTGAGGCCTCCTCATTCTCCCGACCTCATCAAAGAGGAACTGCCTAGATGATTCCTGTAGAGCCACGAGGTTTGGGGATGTGCCCCATCCGGCCAGCACATATGCAGACCCTACTGCACTCTGTCTCGCGAATCCCCACGGGCTTGGTAGTCGAGGATGTGGGGGTTGAACTCAACGTTTTCGCTGTTGAAAAGGTGCTGCATGGCTCCAGTGTCGACGAGTTCTCGTGTGGAACCGTGGAGGAGCTGTCGGTCGCGCGTGATGAGCCAGAGGTCGTCGGCCATGAGTAGCGACTGCGACACGTCGTGGCTCGAGAGCAGCACGGCTTTGTTCTGCTCGTGGGCGAGGCGTTGCAGGAGCTGCATGGTCTCGATTCGGCTGGCCACATCGAGGAATGCCGTAGGTTCGTCGAGCACAATCACGGGTGTGGCCTGCGCCAGGGCACGGGCAATCATCGCCTTCTGCCGCTCGCCGTCGCTGAGCTGTGCCATATAGTCGTGCGCCTTGTGGGTGATGCCCACCAGGGCGATGGCCTGTGCCACGCGCTGGCGGTCATCGTCGTCGAGGCGCCCAAGGAAGCCGGTGTGGGGTTGACGGCCCAGCGACACCAGCTCGGTGACGGTGAGTCCGCCCACGGTGATGCGGTCGGTGCTCACCAGGCCGATGAGCCGCGACCGCTCGCGCTGCGACATCGTGGCCACGTCGGCACCGCCAATGGTGATGTGCCCGCGCAGCGGACGGCTCGCGCAGGTGATGGCACGCAGCAGTGTGGACTTGCCAGCACCGTTCTGCCCCAGCAAGGCCACCAACCGGCCACGCTCGATGTGCAGGTTCAGCCCACTGAGCACTTCAATCTTTTGCCTCCCCTGGGTGTAGCCCACGGCAAGGTCATGTGTTTCGAGATAGGACATTGGGGAATGAGTGATGAGTTATGAATAGACAAGCGTTTTTTAGCTACGAGCCACAAGCGGCGCAATGCGGCTCTTGGTTCTCGTTTCTTGTTCTCCACGTAGACAAGCGTTTTTTAGCTACGGGCTACAAGTGGCGCAATGCGGCTCTTGGTTCTTGGTTCTCGGCTCTTGGTTCTCGGTTCTTGGTTCTCGGTTCTTGGTTCTCGGTTCTTGGTTCTCGGTTCTTGGTTCTCGGTTCTTGGTTCTCGGTTCTTGGTTCTCGGTTCTTGGTTCTCGGCTCTTGGTTCTCGGTTCTTGGTTCTCGGTTCTTGGTTCTTAGTTCTTGTTCTCCTTTATCGTTGCGAGCTGGTCGAGGGCTTGCTGGAGGATGCTGCGCGGGGTGCCCACGTTGAGACGCATGTGGCAAGCTCCGGCAGGGCCGAACATCGAGCCTTCGTTCAGGGCCAGGTGCGCCTTGTTCACCACGCGGTCAACCAGCTGCTTGTGGTCCAGTCCCAGCCCAGTGCAGTCGAGCCACACGAGGAACGAAGCCTGCGGCCTCACGGATCGCACGCCAGGGATGTGGTCGCGGCAGAAACGCTCCACCAGCTCCACGTTGCCCTCGATATAGCGCAGGCAGGCATCGAGCCAGGGCGCTCCGTGTCGGTAGGCCGCCTCGGTGGCCGTGAGCGCGAGAATGGTGGGCGCACACAGTTCGTTGGCCTCCAGCCAGCTAAAGAACGACGCACGAAGCACAGGGTCTTTGATCACGCACCACGAACTCTTGAGTCCCGCGATGTTGAACGTCTTGCTCGGGGCGCCCATGGTGATGGTGACACGAGCGGCCTCTTCGCTCACGGTGGCCAGCGGCGTGTGGCGGTGGCCGAAGAGCATGAGGTCGCCGTGAATCTCGTCGCTGAACAGCTTCACGCCGTATTCGCAGGCCAGCCGTGCCACCTCGCGCAGCGTGTCGGCATCCCAAGCGATGCCGATGGGGTTGTGCGGGTTGCACAGC
>JAFYCU010000146.1 GCA_017545095.1 Muribaculaceae bacterium
CCAGCATCGGTGCTGGCTACTCGCGATGCGGTTCGGACGCGGCGGGCCGCGTCCCTACGGAACCCGCCCTGTAGAGCCGCTGCATGCAGCGGCTTGTAACTTCGTTTGCGCCTGCCGTTTGCGTGGTGTGGGTTGGGTTCCGACTTGGCCATCAGCCGCACCAGGGTGCGGCTCTACATGACTCGGTATTCAACGAACGTTACCCTAACCGCAAAAAATGTGTCTTGTGTTTGGTGGTTTGAATTATTTGATATATTTCTTCTGCGGTGTGAATTGCTTTTTGCATTGAGCAAAATTCGGCTGGAAATGCTTTCCGCATTGAGCAGATTTGCGTGATTTTATAAAATAGTGCTCAATGGAGAAAGCAAAAATGGTCGGTTTTTGCTTGATGAAAAATTTTTAAGTAATATTTGACCCCTCAACGTCACACGAATAGCTGCTTGAGCACGTCGGGCGACCGCAGGGTGCCCAGGGTGCTGTTGTGCAGGCGGTAGTAGGTGAGGATGGTGTCGAGCACCTGGTTGCGTTGCTCGCGGTTGAAGCGGAAGGCGTGCAGGTTGTCGAAGGTCATGCGTGAAATCAGTCGTATCACGGCGGCTTCGTCGGGGCGCATGAGGTGTTGCGTGCCGGCAGGGTGGGGGATGAACACGCCGCCGTCCATGTCGAACCACGCCCCGCGCTCATAGGTCGACACATCGGGCTGTATGCCCAGGTGCTCGCCCAGGCCGTAGAGGAAGCAGATGTGGAAATTGGCCACGCCTCGCTTCAGCTCCTCGAGGGTGGTGACGCTGTGGTGGATATAGGCAAACAAGGCATCGTTGCGCTCCTGCTCCTGGATGCAGTGCGAGAGCACCTCGCCCATAAACATGGCCACGGCGCTCTTGGCGGGATTGGCGTGGATGTCGGCCAGCAGTCGCAAGGAGCGCAGGTCGTGCATGGAGCACAGCTCGCGGCCGGGCGTGATGCGTGCCTCCATCTCGACGAGCGACAGCGGCATGAGCAAGGCATTGCGCTGGCGTGCGCCACGCGTGCTCCCCTGAGCCACGGCAAACGCCAGACGGCCATGCGCATCGGTGTAGATGTGCACAATGTTGTTCTTGTCGCTGTATTTCACGGTGCATAGCACCACACCGCGCAGTTTCTCGTACATCGTTTGCCTGATTCTGGTTTCGCGCCGCAAAATTACGAAACAAAGCGCAATTGGGGTGGCAGTTTTCGCTAAAAAAACGGAAAATGGCGTTTTTAACACCTATAAATTTTGCCATGTGAAAAATACTGCCTACCTTTGCACTCGCATTTTTTGCGAACACCCTTTTTCAGGCCCATTCGTCTATCGGCTAGGACGCAAGATTTTCATTCTTGAAAGAGCAGTTCGATTCTGCTATGGGCTACGAAATTAACAAGAAGTTTAAATACAAAAAAGGAGTTTAATTGTAATTATGGCAAACCATAAGTCAGCACTCAAGAGAATCCGTCAGTCGCAGGCCCGCAATCTGCGCAACCGTTATTATGCCAAGACCATGCGCAACGCTGTTCGCAACCTGCGCAAGATGACCGACAAGACCGAAGCCGCCGAGGCTTACAAGAAGGTGTCGTCGATGCTCGACAAGCTGGGCCGCAAGAACATCATCAGCAAGAACAAGGCTTCGAACCTGAAGTCGAAGTTGGCTCACTACGTCAACAAGCTGGAGGCTTGATTCTGTCCCCCACACCTGCTATGGCATGCTTGACAAGCTGCCAATGAATTTTGAGAGAGATAATAAGTGTTTTCATAGCGATTAGTAGCCATTCTTGCCTGTGAAGGTTTTACGGATGGCGAAAGGCCCATTCGTCTATCGGCTAGGACGCAAGATTTTCATTCTTGAAAGAGCAGTTCGATTCTGCTATGGGCTACAACAAGCCGCTCCTCCCTTACGGAAAGAGCGGCTTGTTTGTCTAATAGGTTCTGTGGTTTCCTGTTGCGATAGTAGCGGCGCGATGCTAAGTCTCGATGATGAAACGCACGCTAAGATGCTCAGGAGTCGATGGTGGCGTAGGTGGCGTTTTCCTCGATGAATCGGCGACGGGGCTCCACTTCTTCGCCCATGAGCATCGAGAACACGCGGTCGGCCTCGGCGGCGTCGGTGATGTTGACGCGCTTGAGCATGCGCTTTTCGGGGTCCATGGTGGTTTCCCACAGCTGCTCGGGGTTCATCTCGCCAAGACCTTTGTAACGCTGCACCTTCACCTGGTCTTCGTTGCCGCCGGCCATGTTGTCGATGAACTGCCGCAGCTGGGTGTCGTCCCAGCAATAGTCTTCCTTGTTGCGGTAGGTGGCCTTGTAGAGCGGTGGGGTGGCGATGTAGAGGTAGCCGTTTTCGATGATGGGTCGCATGCGGCGGAAGAAGAAGGTCATCAGCAGCGTGGCGATGTGCTCGCCGTCGACGTCGGCATCGGTCATGATGATGATGCGGTGGTAGCGCAGTCGGCTCAGGTTGGCCTCCTTGGGGTCTTCCTCGGTGCCGATGGTCACGCCCAGTGCGCGGAAGATGGTCACCACCGAGTCGCTCTCGAACACGCGGTGGTCCATGGCTTTCTCCACGTTGAGGATTTTGCCTCGCAGTGGCAGGATGGCCTGGAACTTGCGGTCGCGGCCTTGCTTGGCCGACCCGCCTGCCGAGTCACCCTCGACGAGGAACAGCTCGCTCTCGGCCGGGTCTTTGCTCGAGCAGTCGGCCAGTTTGCCGGGCAGTCCTCCACCGGCCAGCGGCGATTTGCGCTGCACCTTCAGGCGTGCGCTCTCGGCGGCATGACGGGCCTTGGCAGCGAGAATAATCTTTTCCACAATGGTCTTGGCTTGGGAAGGATGTTCTTCTAGATAGTTGCCCAGAGCCTCGCGCACGCTGGTTTCCACGGCCCCGATGGCCTCGGTGTTGCCCAGCTTGGTCTTGGTCTGCCCCTCAAACTGCGGCTCCATCACCTTGACCGAGATCACGGCGGTGATGCCGTTGCGGAAGTCTTCGGGCTTGATGTCGACCTTGGCTTTCTCGAGGATTTTGCTGTCTTCGGCATACTTCTTGAGCGTGGCTCCCAATCCGCGGCGGAATCCCGTGAGGTGCGTGCCACCCTCGATGGTGTTGATGTTGTTGACAAACGAGTAGATGTTCTCGTTGAACGATGTGTTGTAGGTCATGGCCACCTCCACGGGGATGTCGCCCTTGTTGTTGGTGATGTGGATCACATCGCCAATGAGTGGCTCTTTGGTGGCGTCGATATATCGCACAAACTCGTCAAGTCCCGTCTCGCTGTAATAGGTCTCGGTGTGCGGGTTGCCCGCTTCGTCCTTGTCGCGCAGGTCGGTGAGGGTGAGTGTGATGCCGGCATTCAGGTAGGCCAGATCGCGCAGGCGCGTGGCCAGGGTGTGGAAGTTGTAGACCGTCTGCTGGAAAATGGAGGCATCGGGGTGGAAGAGCACCGTGGTGCCGTGGACTTCGTCGTTGCATGTGCCCACCACAGCCACGGGAGCCAGGGGGTGGCCCTTGCTGTATTCCTGCATATAGATTTTCCCCTCACGTCGCACTTCGGCGCGCAGGTAGTCGCTCAGCGCGTTCACGCAACTCACACCCACGCCGTGCAGTCCGCCCGACACCTTGTAGGAGCCTTTGTCGAACTTGCCGCCGGCGTGAAGCACGGTCATCACCACTTCCAGAGCGCTTTTGTGGAGTTTCTCGTGTTCATCCACGGGGATGCCTCGGCCGTTGTCGGTCACGCGGATGCTGTTGTCCTCGGTGATCACCACGTCGATGCGGTCGCAGTAACCGGCCAAAGCCTCGTCGATGGAGTTGTCAACTACCTCGCTCACCGAATGGTGGGGTCCCTTGTCGTGGGTGTCGCCGATATACATCGACGGGCGCTTGCGCACGGCCTCCAATCCCTCGAGCACCTGAATGTTGCTCGCCGAATACTCTTGTGCTTGTTCGTTCTCCTGACGGGTTAATTCTTCTGCCATATCTTTTCTTTAGCTTAGTCTAATGTAATGCCTTGTGAAACAATGCGATAAAGGTGTTTTCGAATGCGGGTGCATCCCCGCGCCACAAAAACGTACAAAATTACAAAAAAACTTTGAGCCGCAGCCCTGCAAAGTCCTTAAAAAACAATAAAAAATGATGATGCCGCCGCAGTGTGGGGTGAATTGTTTCGTGCATTCGAAATGTTTTTGGCTCTGTGACGAATCGTGTGGGTAGTGTGGTCAAGACAAAAAGAACATCATGAGCATAAGAATGAACAAAACAAAGATGGTCAACGCCATTTCTCTCGCTATGATTAATGCAATTATCTAGCAGTCGGCTATGGTCTGTCGAAGGTGTATCAAAAGTGTGGAACAATGGATTCATACCACTGACAGCGGTAGGCATGATTTGCCCGGAGGGCAATATCTGGATAACCTCGGAACACCGCGAGCGGTGGCCCGGGGTTATGCGGTCAACTGGCAGAAATGCCTCTGTAAGAGGCTACTTTGGCTACAGCCATTGGCTCTTGTGTGGCCTCCTCCAGAGGCGTTGCGGTTGCTTTCCCCAACCCCTGGGCCAACGCTCGATCGGTGACCCAGGATTACTCAGATATTGCCCTGCTGGGCAAGCACTGTCATTATTTCACACTTTTGATACACCTTCTTACTGGGGACAGCTGCTCGATAGTTACCTTTGTTTTTTAAGCGAAAAGTTGTTAATACAAAAATGATTTTGTAACTTTGCCGCCAACAATAGTAACCCATTAAAAACCTACCGATATGAAAAAGTCAATACTACTAAGCCTTGTGCTGCTTGCCGCGTTGGTGGCACGGGCCGGGGTCAGCATCACCACATCGACGTTCCCCGACAGCAAGTTCCGCAGCTGGGTGAGCACCAACTGCGACACCAACAGCGACGGTTACCTGAGCGACAGCGAGCTGGCCGCCGTCACCAGCATCAATGTGGCGGGCAAGGGCATCGGCGACCTCACGGGCATCAGCTACTTCACGGCGCTGACCTATCTGAACTGCACCGGCAACAACCTGTATTCCATCAACGTGACCCGCCTCACCGCGCTGCAAAACCTCTATTGCGGGCAGAACCACATCAGCGAGCTGGATGTGAGTCGCAACACCGCGCTCGAGGGGCTTTATTGCCACGAGAACCAGCTCACCGACCTCGACCTGCACAACAACACGGCACTGACGTTCCTGTCGTGCTCGGGCAACAAAATCAACGGCTGGTATACGCGCTACTTCATCGAGAACCTGCCCACCAAGTCGATGTCGTGCACGATTTATTTCAAGAGCAACAGCAACGAGGAGAACTACCTGGTGCGCTGGATGGTGAGAGAAGCCCGGGCCAAGAAGTGGAACCCCATGCGCTACAACGGCGGCTGGGTGGCCTACGACGGCGAGGACGTGCCCGTGACATCAAGCTATTTCCGCGACGCCAACTTCCGCAACTGGGTGAGCACCAACGCCGACACCGACCACAACGGCTACCTGAGCGACAGCGAGCTGGCCGCTTGCACAGCCATCAACGTGAGCGAGAAGAATATATCCAACCTCACGGGCATCGAGCATTTCTCGGCACTGAAGGAGTTGAATTGCTTTTTAAATTTGCTCACGGGAATCTATTTAGAGAAGAACACCGAACTGACAAAACTCTTCTGCGATGGGAATCAAATCAACCCCACTATCGACCTGACCAAGTGCACAAAACTGGTGGAGTTGTCTTGCGGGCAAAACGACATCACTTATTTGGCGCTCGAGAAACTCAAGAACTTGACGGCCTTGTACTGCGACCACAACAAGCTTCAGACGCTCTCGGTTGAGGCCAACACGAAGCTCGAAACCCTGAGTGCCTATGGCAACCAGCTCACCAACGTGTACCTGCCCCCGGCCAGCAGTTCGAAGCTCTGGGACATCAGCTTGTTTTACAACAAGCTCACCGGTTCGGCCTGGGACAACATTATCGTGTGCCTGCCGCAGCAAAGCGAGATCAATAGAAACTTCTTTGTCAAGCACAGCTACAACACCAGTCTTGAGGCCAACGAGATGACGCGTGCCCAAGTGCGTGCCGCCCGCGCCAAGAACTGGTATCCGCAGCACTACACCGATGCCAGCTGGACCCATGCCGACTATGAGGGCTACGGCGATGCCCAAGACGATGCCATCGAGTTTGAGAGCGCAACCACCAAGAGCCTGGTCGTGGGCTTGTTCGACACCGACCACGACGGTGAGCTGAGCTACCGCGAGGCTGCCAATGCCGTGGTGGCCGACAACTGCTTCCAGAACACGCGTATCGACAAGTTCAACGAGTTCCGGTACTTCACCAGCATGACCAAGGTGCCCTACATGTGCTTCTACGGCTGCTTCTACCTCACCGAAATCACGCTGCCCAGCACGGTGCGAACCATCGACTCCAATGCGTTCCATTCGTGCACGCGCCTGAGCAAGGTGTCGGGAGCCTACCGCGTGGATGAAATAGGTGATGGTGCTTTCTGCTCCTGTCGCAGCCTGACCACCTTCCCCTTCGAGAACGTGAGAACCATCCATGTGCAGGCGTTCGAGAGCTCGGGCATCACCGATGTGGTGCTGCCCACCTCGGTGGTGAACGTGGGTTATATGGCATTCCCCGGCAATGTGACCCTGCAAGGCTCGCTCAACGCCTATGTGACCTACGACTTCTATGCCGGCAGTGTGGCCTATCCCGAGACGGTGAACGGCATCCGCCTGCCCATCAGCGCGGGCAAGCTCTATGTGAGCCACGACCTGTTCCACCGCGCCTATGTGGCCACCGACAATGGTCGCGAGCGCCTCACCCCGTTCATCTCGGGCTACGACCGCGGCGAGTGCGATGCGCTCGACTTCTCGTGCGAGGTGGCCGTGCAGCTGCCAAGCTACTGCAAGGCCTACGTGGTCACGTCGCTCGACGTCCCCAACAGCCAGTTCATCGGCACCCAGGTGAGCGGCAATGTGGTGCCCGCCGCCACGCCCGTGGTCCTCAAGCTCGACGAGTCGAGAGAGTATTACGGACAGGTGAAACTGGAGCGCACCGCACAGAGTGCCACCACACCCACGCCCAACCTGCTCACGGCCGTGCTCAGCGACACGGGCATTGACAACACCTGGGGCTGGGACGATAATAGCGGTGAGCCTGAGGGGGTGAATCTGGTGTTTGAAGTGTGGCGCAACGAATACGGATGCCAATATGAGTGGTGCACCATCCCCCACCCAACAACTAAGGATGCCGGCTCGACCTATATGCACCTGCCAGTGAGTGCCTTTGGCGTGGATTCATATTGGTATGTGGGTGGCTACAAGATGGTGTTCAACGAGAGTGCCGCCGTGCCCGGCGACCTGAGCGGTGACGGCTTCGTGGACGTGGACGACATGAACATCATCATCAACATGCTGCTCGGAAAGGTGGAAATAACCTCCGATGCCGACCTCTCCGGCGATGGCAAGGTGGATGTGGACGACCTGAACCAGATCATCAACCGCATTCTGCTCGGTAGCTGAACAACTGTGAACTATGTGAGCCACGAACTAAAGCACAAGCACACGGTGAACGCGTGAACACCGTGTGCTTGCGCTGTTTACTTATCTACAGGTCAAAAGCCTGGCGCAGCTTGTTGATGCAGTCGAGCTTCTCCCAGGAGAACAGCTCCACGGTGATGTCCTTGTCGCCCTCGTAGGGTGAGTGGAAGTGCTTGGTGACGGTGCGTGGGTCGCGCCCCATGTGGCCATAGGAGGCCGTTTCCTCGTAGATGGGGTTGCGCAGCCCCAGGTCGCGTTCGATGGCGGCCGGGCGCAGGTCGAAACAGGCTTGCAGCCGCTCGGCAATCTCGGCATCGCTCATGGTCACGCGGGCCGTGCCAAAGGTGTTCACATAGAAGCTCACCGGGGCCGCCACGCCTATGGCGTAGGACACCTGCACCAGCATCTCGTCGGCAATGCCGGCCGCCACGGCATTCTTGGCGATGTGTCGTGCGGCATAGGCCGCGCTGCGGTCGACCTTGCTGGGGTCTTTGCCGCTGAAGGCCCCGCCGCCGTGGGCCCCGCGGCCGCCGTAGGTGTCGACAATGATTTTGCGTCCCGTCAAGCCCGTGTCGCCGTGCGGGCCGCCAATCACGAACTTGCCCGTGGGATTCACGTGCAGAATGAGCTTGTCGTCGAACAGGGCCTGCACTTGTTCGGGTAGCTGGGCCACCACACGGGGCAGCAGGATGTGCTCCACGTCGGCGCGGATGCGGGCCAGCATCGCCTCGTCGGCGACACGCTGGGCCTCGGCGGAGGAATCGACGGGCGGGATGAAATCTTCGTGCTGGGTGCTCACCACAATGGTGTGCACGCGCACCGGGCGGCGTGTGGCATTGTCGTATTCCACCGTCACCTGGCTCTTGGCGTCGGGGCGCAGATACGACATCACGCCGGGCTGGCGACGGATGGCGGCCAGCTCCCACAAGATGCGGTGCGCCAGGTCGAGGGTGAGCGGCATGAGGTTGGGGGTCTCGTTGCAGGCAAAGCCGAACATCATGCCCTGGTCGCCTGCACCTTGCTGCTCGGGGTCGGCGTGCACCACGCCACGGTGGATGTCGGGCGACTGCTCGTGTAACGCGTTGAGGATGCCGCACGACGAGCCGTCGAACATGAGTGCGCTGCGGTTGTAGCCGATGCGGTTAATCACATTGCGTGTGGTGGTCATCAGGTCCACATAGGCACGGCTGTTCACCTCGCCGGCAATCACCACCTGGCCGGTGGTCACCATGGTTTCGCAGGCCACCTTCGACTGCGGGTCGTAGGCCAGAAACTGGTCCAAGATGGCATCGCTGATCTGGTCGGCAACCTTGTCGGGATGCCCTTCCGATACCGATTCGGATGTGAAAAGATAAGTCTTCATTTTTCCAATTAATTTTTTAATGTGGAAAAATGCTAACAAGGGGATAATACGTAAGGTTGTTGATTATCACGATTTTAGCATTTTTTAGAGTGGTTGCAAGCAGCCAAATCTATCCACTGGGTTAATAAATCGGCTGCAAAGGTAATACAATAATTTGTACTGGCAAAGGATTGAGGCATGAATTTGCGCATCTCGTGATAAATATCTAATTTTGCGCCTTCAAAGAGAAGAGCAACGAAGATGAACCGCGAGATATTGCGCATAGCCCTGCCAGCCATTGTGGCCAACATCACCATCCCCCTGCTGGGATTGCTCGACACGGCCATTGCCGGCCATTTGGGTTCGGCCACCTATCTGGGAGCCATCGCGGTGGCCTCGATGATTTTCAACCTGGTATACTGGAACTTTGGCTTTCTGCGCATGAGCACGTCGGGTCTTACCGCGCAGGCCTATGGTCGCGGCCACTATGCCAGCTGTGTGGCCGTGCTGCGGCAGGCGTGTGTGGTGGCGATGGTTGTGGCGTTGGGGCTGATTGTGCTGCAAGTGCCGTTGCTGCGGTTGGCGTTGTGGGTGATAGGCCCATCGCCCGAGGTGAGCCAGCTGGCGGCAGCCTACTATCGCATCTGCATCTGGGGTGCCCCGCCGGTGCTGGTGATGATGGCTGCCAAGGGGTGGCTGCTGGGTATGCAGGACTCACGTGGAGCCATGATGGTGAGCATCGTGGTGAACGTGCTCAACATCGTGGCCAGCCTGCTGGCTGTGTATGTGTTGCGGCAGGGGTTCATCGGCATTGCCACGGGTACCCTGGTGGCCGAGTGGCTCGCTGTGGCCTACACGGCGTGGGTGGTGGTGCGCCGGATGCGTGCGGCGAGCACCGCGATGGGGGAGGCGGCAGCCGGAGCTACAGCGATGGTTAGTTTCCGATGGTTCTTCACCGTGAGTGGCGACATCTTTGTGCGCAGCTTCCTGCTCATGCTTGTGAATCTGGCCGTTACAGCTATTGGTGCGCGCAGCGGCAACTTGATTTTGGCCGCCAATTCGCTCATTCAGCAGCTCAACACGCTATTTGCCTATTTTCTCGATGGCATAGCTTTTGCCGGCGAGGCATTGGTGGGCAAGTATTTCGGTGCCGGCAATGGCCTGCGGTTGCGGCTGTGTGTGCGTCGGTTGTTTGTGTGGGCCTGTGCCCTCACGGTGGCTTTCACGGTGCTCTATGCCTTCCCGCAGCTCATTTTTGGTGTGCTCACCAACGACCCCGCAGTGATTGCCACCGCGATGGACTACCGCGTGTGGTGCGCCCTGCTGCCCGTGGCCGGCATGGCCGCCTTTGTGTGGGATGGCGTGTTTATCGGCCTCACCCGCACGCGTGGCATGCTCGTGGCCGTAGCCGTGGCCGGTGGCGTGTTTGCCGTCCTCTATGCCCTGCTGCCTGCCAATCTGGGCAACCACCGCCTGTGGCTCGCCTTCGTGGCCTATCTGGCCGCCCGAGGCATCGTGCAGACGCTGATTTACACAAGATCCCGTGATAATGCGATGTCGCAATGACGAGATAACGTGATCTGATCACGCCATCA
>JAFYCU010000147.1 GCA_017545095.1 Muribaculaceae bacterium
ATGAATCCAATGTTCCACACTTTTGATACACCTTCGGGTGCCATGGGGATGGCGGTCACACTCTGCGACGGGTCTTGTAGAGGGCCAACAAACGAACAATTCGCTCATTGTCAAAGCTATGCAACCTGCGAAACTTGAATATTTTTAAATGCTATGCTCTCGTGATTGGGTGATTCGCTCCGCTTATTCATCCACGAGACGCAGAAATTGCCCATTTGCGGAGGAATAGCACCACACTATTTGTCCGCGAACTCACATTTTTACCACTTCACGGACAAATAAGCGACAAAATATTTGGCGGTTTGCCAGCGCGTGGTGACGCTCGACAGCCTATTCGAACCCTAACCGAAGGCAACCCGATGACGTAGTTTGCGTTGCATCTCCAGATTGCCTTCAATGTCGGAAAAACCTTAGAACAGGGGTTTGATGCCGATGCCGGGGCGGTCGTGGAGGGTGATTTTGCCGTTCACGACGGTCATGCCATCGAAGCGGTCGTTGGCAATGAGCAGGTTGCCGTCAAGGTCGGCATAATCGACCACCGGCGAGAGGTTGGCGGCAGCCGTGACGGCGCACGACGTCTCGGTCATGCAGCCAATCATCACCTTCATGTCGAGTGCGCGGGCCAGCGTCACCATCTTGTGGGCCTCGTAGAGTCCGGTGCTCTTCATGAGCTTGATGTTGATGCCATCGTACACGCCCTTGAAACGCACGATGTCGGGCAGTCGCTGGAAGGCCTCGTCGGCGATGATGGGCAGCGGACTGCGCTCGCGCAGCCATGCGGTCTCGTCAATCCACGTCTTGTCGAAAGGCTGCTCCACAAACAAGCAGTTGCGCTCGGCGAGCCAGTGGCACATCTCCAAGGCATGCTCCTTGCTGTTCCATCCTTGGTTCACATCCACACAAATGGGCACATCGGGCATCATCTCGCGGATGATGTTGATGGTTTCCTGGTCTTTGTCGAGCCCCATCTTCACCTTGATGAGTTTGTAGGGCCGAGCCTCCTCCACCTTTTGGCGCACCACCTCCTCGGTATCGATGCCGATGGTGAAGCTGGTGACAGGCGTCTTGGCTGGGTTGTAGCCCCAGATTTTGTACCAGGGCTGTCCCATGATTTTGCCCAGCAGGTCGTGCAGGGCGATGTCGACGCTGGCCTTGGCGGCGCGGTTGTCGGGAGCCACCTGATCCACATAGGTGAGGATATCCTCGATGCAGAAGGGGTCGTTTAACTGTCCCAGGTCGAGGCTTCCGAGGAATTTGGTCACACTCTCGACGCTCTCGCCCAGATAGGGCGGCATCGAGGCTTCGCCATAGCCAATCACCCCGTCGTATTCGAGCTGCACCTGCACATCGGGTGTGGTGGTGCGGCTGTAACGGGCCAGATTGAAGGCGTGGCGAAGTTTGAGTTCATAGGGAGCGAACGAGAGGTTAAGGCGTCCACTCTTGGCCACGCGGCGCGTGGGAGTCCCCAAGGCCGAGAACGACACCGGCGAAGCTGCAGCCAGCATCGTGAGGCCCGAGGCGGTAAGGAATTTTCTACGATTCATATTGGTTGGGAGTTTTCAGTTGTCAGTTGTCAGTTGTCAGTTATCAGTTTTCAGTTATCAGTTTTCAGCTCCGTTTTCCAGTCGGCCATCCAGCAAGCACATGTGCAGGTCGTACTTGATTCGGCCATCAGCCGCAGTGCGGCTCTACTTGTGAGTCCACCTCAATGGGGAGGCCAAGAGCTTGCTTCTTGGTTCTTTATTGCGTGAGAATGATGTTGATGAGTGCGTTCACATCGGCAATATCGACTACATCATCGTCGGTGACGTAGGCGCGTGCGCCATAGTTCTCGGCACGATCCATTTCCAGAATCACATTGATGATGATGTTCACGTCGTCGATGTCGACAGCACCATCGCCATTCACATCGCCTTTGAGCATCGGAACCTCATCGCCAAAGGTAACGTGAGCCACCAGCAGGGGCTCGCCGGACGAACCCATGGTGAATGCCTCACCAGCCGATGTGGCATAGGTGGCATAGGCCACAATGTCGCGTATGCCTTGGGTGAACGTGGTGTCGGCAGTGAGGTGCAGGGTGTAGATCTGGCATGGATTAGCGGTAACGGCTGTGTGTGCCGCACTGCCTCCCGTGATGGTGTATCGCGGCCAGCGGGCCGATTGCGACAAGTTGTCGGTGAACGTGAGCACTGCGGCATCGGCTCCGGCCATGCCATAGATGCCCTCGTCATTGGCACAGGGCTTGAGTCCATCGGGCAATGTGACCACCAGCTGCACATCGGTGAAACTTGTGCCAGCGGGAAGGGTCATGGTAAGCGGCACAGCTATCACGCTGGCGGTGTCGGCCTCGGTGACTTTGAAGTCGGGTGCCGTAATGGTGCCTTGCGCTACGGCAGTGGATGTGGGCACAATGCCCGTGAGAGCCACTGTGACCGGCTGCGCCAAGCCTCCACCAGCGATGGTGAGCGTGGCATCGTGGCGTCCCGCAGCGGTGGGACGATAAGTGACCCTGACACTGGAGCCCCGCATGGCGGCAGCAGCGGTAACCGAGCTGGACGACAGTTTGTAGTACGAGGCTCCGCTGCCACTCAATGTGAGCGTGAGCGACTGAGTGAGGTTCTCGCCCAGGATGTTGAGCGTCTGGATGTTGGTGCTGCCCTGCGTGGTGGCACCAAAGTTGAGCAAATCGCCATTGAGCGGCTTGCTGAGCTCAGCCGGAAGCTGTCCCACAGTGAAAGGCGCATAACCGCCCCACACCTCGCCAGTGACGGGGTCGAGCAGCGACAGGTAGTAGGTGTGTCCCTCCTGGCCCTCAAAAGCACCATTGAACGTAACAGAGACCTGCTTGTTCACCGCCACACTGATATCGGTTGCTATCGTTGCCAGTGTGGTATAAGCATCACCGTCGCAGTCCATGATGCACGCTGTGAGCGTACCGGTCCAGTCGGCTTCCTCGGCCTGTACCACGGCGGTTGCCTGCACATCATTGGCAGGCATGACGGCCTTGTCGGGTGCGATGTCGGAAATCAGTGCGAGGCGTGCACGGCTCTCGGGTATCTCACCACTGAAATAGGCTGTTCCATCCACCACAGTCATGGTGAGATAGGGAGTGCTCACGGGACGCTTGAACAGACCGGGCTGCCCGTCGATGCTGTAGGCCGAATAGATGCGGTAAACGCCATTGGTGAGTCCAGTGGGCAATGCACACGCCATGCCATTGGGCACGCCATAAGAGCTACCGATTGAGATGTCGCTGGCATTGATTTTCCACGTATGCGCCAGCACATGCTCTCCGGTGTCGTCGGTGACGGTGATACCCCACATGAGCGAGTTCCACGTGCCCTCGCCCAAGAACGTGACCCCCGACAGCTGGAAAGTGACGTTGCCACCCAATCGCTGCGAAACGGCATTGGTGGCGAAAGTGATGTTGTAGCCTTGCAGTTCAT
Source organism: Muribaculaceae bacterium (assembly GCA_017545095.1). The sequence goes on from JAFYCU010000147.1 coordinate 3,447, forward strand.
CGACGACCGGCACGCCCCCAGCATTGGGTTTGATACCGATAATGGCATCCTGGTCGCTGTTGTATCCGCCTTCCGAACCTCCAGTGCCTTGCGAGCTGGGATTCAGTGCCGAGCAAGCGAAATAGCCATCGCTGGTACCGCTCCAGCCCCAATTCACATGGAAATAGCCTCGAGTGTCATAGCCATCGAACACAAAGGCATGGGCACCATCGTCACTTGATCCGGCATAATACACCGGTCGGTGCGCATCGAGTTCGTCACGCAACATCTGTTCCCATACATCCAGGTCATAGAAGTCGCGCATCAAAAACTGCATGGTGGCATCGTAGTCGAAATAGGTTTTCAAGGCATGAAACGCCTTGTATGACGATGTGCCGCTCGATGTTCCGTAGCTCATATCCTCGGCAATGCCCACATCGCTCATGAGCTTGGCCACGGCATCGGCCTGCGCAGTGCTGTAGCTGCCTTTGTAGCTGTTGAGCATCTGGCTCCATTGGTAGGTCGACTGGCTGAAATCGGCACTGAGGGTCTGCGTGTAGGATTCGCCCCAATAACCTGGCGAGATGGTTGCCGTGTAGGTGTGACTGCCCTTGCCAGTGACGGGCCACTGGTGAAACTTCATGATTTGCGCGGTTGCCGTGGCCACGCAGCCGGTGGCACAATGTTGCGTGCCAAACCAGGTGCTGTAGGTGGGGCACTGGTTGTTGAATGGCTTGGTTTGGTCCCAGATGGTGCTCAGCAGCGGCGACACGCTAGTGGCGAGCTGCTGTGCCTTGCGTGGTTGTGTGCCGGGGTGCTGCCGCAGCCATTGGATTTCCTTTTGGTACTGTTCGAGCCACCACTTGGCGTTTTCGGGCAGCTGGTCGTAGTCGAACGAGCCACTGTTGCTATAGCCCAGCACCGGCAAAGCGGTGTCGTCGCCGGCCACCAGAATGTAGCCTTCATTGTTGCCGCGATTAAACACATAGTAGTCGGTGAGTCCGCCGCTGGCCTGTGCTTGGTGCGCCAGAGCCAATGTCGCGCCAGCTTGGGACGGGGCACGCATGGCTCCTCGACTTGCAAACTGTTGTGCCAGGGCCTGTGCCTGCCCCACTCCGATGGATGCCGCCTGAGCCGACAAAACGCTCATAGCTGCAGCACATGTGATTGTGACTAATTTTTTCATCTTGATTATCTGGTAGGTTGAGTTTTTTCACTTTTACATCAAGTGTGCAAAATTAGTCAATAATCTTGGTATGCACAAAAAAACGACGACCTTTTCTCACGAGAAAGCCGCCGAATGAAACATTTCGTATTGTAATGTCTGTCTTGTGGGTGCTACCTGATTCGAACAGGTGACCTCATCCCTGTCAAGGATGCGCTCTAAACCAGCTGAGCTAAGCACCCAATCGCGAAATGCGGTGCAAAGGTATAACAATCTTTGCACATGGCAAAACGAAGACCCGATTTTTATCATTTTTTTGCAATTCGACATCGCCCGACACACAGGTAGCTCACCAGCCAGCTTTTTTATATTAAATAATGTGAAAAGCGTAAACAACACGGCAAAAAATTCGTCTAATAAGTGTAACTTTGCAACTGAAGATGAAACGGGTATTATACATATTGCTCATCGGTGCTGCGATGGGATGGCCACAAGCGTTGCCAGCCGTCGATGCCAGCGATGTGCGTGCACGCACCGAGGCGGTGGCTTCGGAAGCCGCAGTGCAGGGCGGTGTGGGGCAGATTGTGTTCACCGCCGGCGACAGCGATGCGGTGTTCAGCGTGTATGCCATCACGGGCCAGCTCCTGCGCTCGGTGAAGGTGCTGGCGGGCTCGCGAGCCACGGTGGACATGCCCAAGGGCTTTTACATCGTGCGCTGTGGCACCCGGTGGTCGCGCAAAGTGGTCGTGAGATGATTCTTGCCGAGATGTTCCCAAATGCCGACGCACTCTACAATGTCCTCTGGGCGTTGTATGCAGTGGTTGTTGTCGGTACCGTGGGGGTGATCATTGGCGAGAACCGCAATCCCGTGAAGTCGCTGGCATGGGTCACCGTGCTGCTGTTGCTGCCTGCGGTGGGGCTGGTGCTTTATTTTCTGTTTGGCCGTTCCATCAAGAAAATACACCTGATTTCGCGTAAGGACCTTCGCCGGTTGAACGCCTCCACCGAATGCCCGGGCTTGCCTGCCGAGCTTCCCGATGACTTTTCGCCGCTTGCCCGGCGACAGGTTCGCTTGGCCAGGGAACTCACCGAGGCTCCGCTCTACGAGGGCAACCACATCGACATCTTCACCAACGGCAAAGAGAAATTCGATGCCCTCAAGCGCGACTTGCAGTTGGCTACTGACTACATCCACCTGCAATACTACATCTTCGAAAACGACACCATAGGCCATGAGATACGCGACATTCTGGTGAACAAAGCCCACGAGGGTGTGGAAGTGCGTGTGACCTACGACCATGTGGGGTCATTCACCATCAATGCGGCCTTTTTCCAGCGTATGCGTCGCGAGGGTGTGGACGCCCATGCCTTTTTGCGACTTACATTCACCCAGCTGGCCAACCGTCTGAACTGGCGCAACCACCGCAAATTGGTGGTGGTGGACGGTCGCGTGGGCTATATCGGAGGCATGAACATCGCCGACCGCTACGTGACTGGCTCACGCGGCGGCAAAGCGTGGCGCGACACTCACCTGCGCATCACCGGGCCTGCCGTGGCGGGTATGTGCCACACCTTTGCCGTCGACTGGAATTTCATGCGCCGCGAGCTGCTCACGCTGCCCATTCCGGCCATCGCCCCTCAGGCCGTGGCTCCGGGCAGCGACCGCGTGCAGGTGCTGCCCAGCGGACCCACAGGCCAGTGGAGCAACATCATGACCGTGCTGCTCAAGGCCATTGCCGATGCCGAGCGCAGCGTGTGGATTCAGACCCCTTACTTCCTGCCCAACGATGCCCTGCTCAAGACGCTGCAAGCCACGGCGCTTGGTGGTGTGGACGTACGGTTGCTGCTGCCACGCAACAGCGATAGCCGCCTGCTGCGATTGGCAGCCGGCAGCTATCTCAAGGAATGCCTGCTGGCGGGCATCAAAGTCTATTTCTACGAACCCGCGATGCTACACAGCAAACTGATAGTGATCGACGATGATTTTGTGACCACGGGAAGTACCAATTTCGACTTCCGCAGCTTTGAGCACAACTTTGAGTGCAACGTGCTGGTTTACAGTCGTGAGTTCAACCAGCGCATGCGCACGGTGTTCCAGGCCGACCAGCGACAGAGCACACGCATCATCCTGAGTCACTGGCGCCGGCGGCCATTGATGGTCAAGGCCGCCGAAAGCCTCGTGCGACTGCTAAGCCCCATCCTCTAACGGCGGACTATCGCTCACTCGGCATAGAGCGAGATATAGTCCATGACGATGTTCACCGCCTGGGTGCGCATATCCTGCTTGTCACCATACTCGTTGATGACATTGCTCACCACCGAGTAAATATTCTCCATGTCGTTGTCGAAGTTGTACTGCGAGTCGATGAGCGAAGCAATGAAGTCGATGCTGAAACTCTTGCCCTTGTTCTTCTTCACCGCCTCATGGGCGATGGTCCGCGCATCGGTCACGTTGAAGTAGTCTTCGAGCGACTTTGCGTAGGCATAGATGATGAGCGTGGCGGCATCGCCTTTCTTCATCAGCTGTTCCTCGTCGCGGGCCTTGCAGTGCGAAATCATGCACTGCTTGACAAGCGTCATAGCCCAACCGGCTTCCCACCCCATCTTGTTCACCACAGCCAGCCGCACATCGATGGGGCTTTTCTTGTCGGTGAGGAACTTGACCATGGGAGCGGGCAAGTCACCTTCGCTGAAGATGGCGCCGACCACGAAGTCGCTCGCCATCTGCACCATGGGATGGTCGTCATAGGCTTGGGCAAAGTCGGTGGACGTGAGCGGTGAGTCGGCCCACGCAACAACGCACGTGAGCAACGTCGCCACAACCAGCAGCAAACGTTTAACGGTTCTCATTTCACTACTACGATTAAACGGTTGGTTGATTTCACTCATCGGCAGGCGAGAACATGTCTTTTCCCACACCACACACGGGGCAAGTCCAGTCATCGGGCAAATCCTCAAAGGCCGTGCCAGCAGGAATACCATTGTCGGGGTCACAAACGGCGGGGTCATACTCATACCCGCAAGGGGCGCATACATACTTTTTCATCTCATTGTTGTTTTAGGGGGTGAATAAATATTTTTGCAAAGATAGTGCAAACCGAATAGAATGCAAAACAAAACTTCATTTTTTTGATTCGGCGCCATCACGTCGGCCATCACGTCGGCAATGCAAAAGCAAAAAACTTCGTCTTTTGTTTTGCATTGCGCTCAACTTGCAGTAACGTTGACTTCGTCGAAGTTACGCCGCGTCTCGGCAATGCAAAAGCAAAAAACTTCGTCTTTTGTTTTGCATTGCACTCAACTTGCAGTAACTTTGCAGGTTGAAATCAATGAC
>JAFYCU010000148.1 GCA_017545095.1 Muribaculaceae bacterium
GCCACATTGAGAACAAGCTCGGCATTCATGGCTCGCCCACATGTGAGCTTGTTTACAAGAACGCCAAAGCCGAGCTTTGCGGTAGCACACGCTTGGGCCTCATCAAATATGTGATGGCATTGATGAATGGCGCACGATTGGGCATCGCCGCACAAAGTGTGGGCGTGGAGCAGGAGGCCTATAACGTAGCCCTGGCCTATGCCAAGGAACGCGCTCAGTTTGGCAAGAAAATCATCACCTTCCCAGCGGTATATGACATGCTCTCGCGCATGAAGGCAAAGCTCGATGCCGGTCGCTCGTTGCTGTATCAAACAGCACGCTACGTCGATATCTACAAGGCTTTGGAAGACATTGCGCGCGACCGCACGCTCACGCCCGAAGAACGCCAAGAGATGAAGAAATATCAGCGCATGGCCGATGCTTTCACTCCCCTGGCCAAGGGTATGAACTCGGAATATGCCAACCAGAATGCCTATGACGCCATCTCGGTTCATGGCGGCTCGGGCTTTATTATGGAGTATAAGTGCCAACGCCTTTATCGCGATGCACGCATCTTCTCGATTTATGAGGGTACCACCCAACTGCAGGTGGTGGCCGCCGTGCGGTATATCACCAATGCCACCTATCTGAATCTGATTCGCGAAATGCTCCTTACCGAGGTGGCCGACAACTATAAGCCATTCAAGGAGCGAGTTGCGAAAATGGTCGACAGCTATGAGGGTGCTATCGCCCGTGTCAAGGAGATGGACAACCTGGAGGCGCACGACCTGCTGGCACGCCGCTTGTATGACATGACTGCCGAAATCATCATGTCGTTGCTCATCCTCGATGATGCTACGCAAGCACCAGAGCTCTTTGGCAAAAGTGCAGTAGTATATGTGCGCATGGCCGAGGCCAATGTAGCCGGCAACTGTGCCTATGTTGCTGCTTTCCAGCCCGATGAGCTACCAGCCTTTCGTGCAGTGGAACCCGAAGCGTAATGATTTAAATCACAAGTAACCATCATAGTCACGTGAAAATAGTCATCGCCGGTGCCGGAGAAGTGGGCACACATCTGGCCAAGTTGTTCAGCAACGAGGAACAGGACATCATTGTCATCGATCCCGATGAGCGCAAACTGGCTCTGCTCGACAGTTACAACTTGATGACCTACCATGGCAGTGCCACATCGTTTAGCTGCCTGAAAGATGTGCGTGTGGGCAGTGCCGACATTTTTGTGGCTGTCACTCCTTTTGAGGCACGCAATCTGATGGCTTGTCAACTGGCGAAGAGTCTTGGCGCTAAGAAAACAGTTGCACGAATTGACAATTCAGAGTATTTGGCCAAAAAACCCACAGCCTATTTTCAAAGCATCGGCATCGACTATCTTATTTATCCCGACTATCTGGCTGCGAGCGAAATGATGACCTCGTTGCGGCTGCCTTGGGTGCGAAACTGCTTTGAGATGTTTGATAGCCAGTTGATTGTGCTGGGTGTGCGCGTGCGCGAGAATGCACCTATCATCAACCACCAGCTTAAGAACTTGAGTTCTGTATCACAAGCACTGCATGTGTCGGCCATCAAGCGCAACCGAGAAACCATCATCCCCCGTGGCGATGACTGTATTCTGGCCGGCGACATCATCTATATCGCCACTACACGTGATCGCATCGAGGAGGTGCGGTTGGCGTGCGGCAAAAAGAATCTGGAGACCGAAAAGGTGCTCATTATGGGTGGCAGTGCCATGGGCGAACAGTTTGCCAAGCTCATGGGCGATCGGCATCATGTGAAGATTATCGAATCCGACATGGCACGATGCGAAGCTTTGTCGGCTGCACTGCCAAACTGCAATGTGGTGAATGGCGATGCCCGCGACACCGACCTGCTCGAAGAGGAGGGAATAAGTGATTATGATGTGTTTGTGGCTTTGACCAACAACACCGAGGCCAACATCCTGGGATGCCTCATGGCCAAGGAACATGGTGTGGGAAAGACGATAGCCGAGGTGGAGAACCTGCAATACATCAACGAGGCCGAGGCACTCAACATAGGTACGCTGATTAACAAGCAACTGCTGGCCTCGAGCCGCATTGTGCAAATCATGCTTGACTGCGATGTGGACAACGCACGATGTCTGGCACTGAGCGATGCCGAGGTGGCTGAGCTTATTATCAAAGACAAAGCTCGTGTGACCCGTGCCGAGGTCAAGGACCTTCGTCTGCCGTTAGGCATGACCATTGCCGGAATGGTTCGCAATGGGGTGGGGCAGCTTGTGCGAGGCAACACACGTCTGCAGGCTGGCGATCACGTTGTGGTGTTTTGCTTGGTGGGTACTATTCATAAAATCGAAAAAGTGTTCAGCTAATGTCGCGGCGGCTCACCCAAAACATCAATTTTCCCATCACCTTGCGTGTGCTGGGGCTGCTGCTGGTGATTGAGGCGGCTTTTATGTCGTTGCCTTTGGCCGTTGCTCTGTTCTACGGCGAAAGTTCAACGGCATGGGCTTTCTTCTATACCACGCTGGCTACTGCCGGGGTGGGTGCATTGATGACCTTTGGCATCAAGCCCAAGTCATCATCGATGCGCAAGCGCGAAGGTCTCATTCTCACGGCGAGCATTTGGGTGATTTTCTCGTTGTTTGGCATGATTCCCTTTCTGATTACTGGCACGTTGTGCAACCCGGTTGATGCATTTTTCGAGACCATGGCTGGCTTCACCACCACGGGGTCGTCGGCAATCATCGATTTGGAAGTGCTGTCGCACGGGCTGCTGTTTTGGCGTGCGCTGATGCAATGGATTGGGGGAATGGGGATTATCCTGTTCACCCTGGCTGTGCTGCCTATGCTCAACTATAAGGGCGGTATTGCCTTGTTTAATGCCGAGGTGACCGGCATCACCCACGAGCGGTTGCGCCCTCGTGTGAGCCAAACCGCCAAGGATCTTTGGCTCATCTACATCGTGCTTACGCTGCTGCTCACACTGCTGCTCGTGCGTCCCATGGGTTGGTTCGATGGTGTGTGCCATGCGCTCACCACCATGTCGACAGGCGGACTGTCGACCAAGAATGCAGGCATCAACTATTGGCATTCACACTACGTGTATCTGGTGATGGCTGTGTTTATGTTCCTGGGGGGGATCAATTTCACGCTGTTGTTCCACCTTGTGAGCGGCAAATGGCGCCGGGTGATGCAGAGCAACACCTTCAAGTGGTATGTGGGTGTGACCGTTGTGGCCATCCTGTTCATTGTGGTGCGCATGTGGTATATGGGCTTGTGCGACAATGCCGCCGACCGCTGGGTGCTGGCCATCTTCGACACCATCGCGGCCATAACCAGTGCCGGGTACACCAGTGTGGACTATGAGACCAAAGGGCAGTTCATCACGCTGGTGCTGATGATTCTCATGTTCTTTGGCGGCATGGCAGGCAGCACTTCGGGAGGCGCGAAGATCGACCGGTTCATCGTCATGCTCAAGAACACCGGCAATGAGTTCTATCGCATTCTGCATAGCAACTCGGTCACCAGTGTGCGCGTCGATGGCAAAGCCATTCCCCATCTGGTGGTGGCCAAGGTGATTGCCTTCCTCTCCATCTATATGATGGTGATGCTCGTGGTGGCGGTGTTGCTCACGTTGATGGGAATGCCCATTTTCGATGCGCTCTACACCAGTGTGTCGGCCATCAGCAATCAGGGGTTGGGCTATGGTGTCACCGCGGGCAGTGGTGCGTTTGGATTGCTTCCTAATCCGGCCAAGCTCTTGCTTGCTTTTGAGATGCTTGTGGGCCGACTTGAACTGTTCACTGTGCTCGCCTTGTTCACGCGCACATTTTGGCTGAAAGATTAAATTTCGTGAAAATCACACGCTATGTGCCATCTTTGTAGTAATTTTACAAGCTCAATTAAATCTAAATCCGTATCATGGCAAAAAAGAAAGAGAAAGTCAAAGAAAATTACAATCCCGATATCTCGAATGTAATTGATAATGAAGAGTATAGGCAAGAACAAGCCGCACGCAAAGCCGAGCGCAACAGCCGGCTCAACGCGTGGCAGCGCATGGCCATGTTTTTCCGCAATGGCCGCATTCGCATTGCCATGGGCATTATCATGCTTTTTTTGGGCTTTTTTCTTTTACTGTCGTTTGTGTCCTATTTCACCAGCTCAGGTGCTGCCGACCAGGACATGGTGGCTGCCAATGGCGTGATAGAGAATGCGCGCAATCCTGAGCAAATCGACAATGCCGGTGCTGCCATAGGCGCCAAGTTGAGCGACTTCCTCATCGGCGGCGGTGTGGGGGTAGCCGCTTTCATCATCGTGGTGTGGACCTTCACAATTGCCTATCGCCTGCTTCGTAGGAGCAAACGGGTGAACTTTTTCTCCTACACGCTGGTTACGCTGCTGAGCATTTTCACTTGTTCGATGGTGGTAGGGGCTTGCACACTCGGCAACCAATCCACCTTCTTCCCCTTGGGTGGAGCCTTTGGACATGAGGCCAACAAGTGGCTGCTGGGACTTGTGGGCGTTTATGGCACATTTGCCGTGAACTTTATCATCTTGATGATATGGGGCATTGTGTGCTACAACACGCTCAAAGCCATTTGGAATATGATTCCGCGTCAGTTGCCCACCTGGCGGCACGGCAAAAACGAGACTCCAACCAATGGCAACACGGTGTCGGAGTTTCTGGGCGACAGTCGCCAGGAAACGCAAGACTCTGCTTCTTCATCGCAACAACACTCCCCATTGCGCAATCAACAGCCGGTTGACGGCAGGACGAATCCAAATCGGACCAAACTCGCCAACACCCAATCCACAGGTGATGAACCCGCTATGCTCAATCCCATAGAGCAATCAACACAGGTGAGCAACCCACACGACCCCACGGGCGAGTATATTCACTACAAGTTTCCTACGCTCGACCTGATGGAAGACCGCCGCATGAACACCGAGAGCGTGGATGTGGAAGAGCAGGAGAGCAACAAGCGTCGCATCACCGAGACGCTGGAGAATTATGGTATCAAAATCAAGACAATCGAAGTGCACGTTGGCCCAACGGTCACCCTGTTCGAGATAGTGCCGGAGGACGGCACGCGTGTGAGCAAAATCCGCAACCTCGAGGACGACATTGCCTTGAGTTTGGCCGCTTTGGGCATCCGCATCATTGCGCCCATGCCCGGTCGTGGCACCATCGGCATCGAGGTGCCGAATCGCGACCCGCAAGTGGTGCCCATGCGCGAGGTGCTGGCCTCGAAGGCTTTCCAGGAGTCAAAGGCCAAACTGCCCATGGTGCTGGGATGCACGGTGAGCAACGAGGTGTTTGTTGCCGACCTCACCAAGATGCCTCACCTGCTCGTGGCAGGTGCCACGGGAAAAGGCAAGTCGGTGGGACTGAACGCCATCATCGCATCGCTGCTCTACAAGAAGGGACCGTCGGAACTCAAGTTCGTGCTTGTCGACCCCAAGCGTGTGGAGTTCAGTATCTATGCCGATTTGGAGAAATACTTCTTTGCTGTTGCTCCTGGCGAGGAACGTGCCATTGTTACCGATACTGACAAAGTGGTGAAAGTGCTCAACTGCCTGGTGCAGGAGATGGAGAACCGCTACAGGGTGCTCGAAGAAGTCAAGCTGCGCAAGGTGGAGGATTACAATGAGAAATGGCGCCGCGAGTTGCGCAATGTCCGTGATGAGCATGGCGAGAAGATGTATCACTATATGCCCTACATCGTTTGCGTCATCGATGAGTTTGCTGATATGATCATGACGGCAGGCAAGGAAGTGGAAACCCCCATCGTGCGCATCGCTCAAAAGGCGCGTGCCGTGGGCATACACATGATTATCGCCACGCAACGCCCATCGGCAAACGTCATCACCGGTCTGATTAAGAGCAACTTCCCTGGCCGTATCGCATTTGCTGTGACACAGGGCAACGACAGCCGCATCATCCTCGACCGCGGTGGTGCTCAACAGCTCATTGGCAGGGGCGATATGTTGTTCTCGGTTGATGGCGAAATCACCCGTCTGCAATGCCCGTTGGTCGACACGCCCGATGTGGTTCGCCTGTGCGAGTTCATCAAGGAGCAAGAAGATGCCGACAAGAATGTGGACCACGAGCGTCCGTTTGTGCTGCCTGAGTATGTGGCCAGCGCCGACGACGGCGGCTCGGGCGCCGATGCCAGCAACATCAAGGAGCGTGACCCGCTCTTCGAGGAGGCTGTGCGGTGGATTGTGCAGGGCGACACCGCTTCCACATCGTCGCTGCAGCGGCGTTACGAAATCGGTTACAACCGCGCCGGACGCATCATGGACCAAATGGAGGCTGCCGGCATCGTGGGGCCTGCTTCGGGAGGCAAGCCGCGCAAAGTGCTCGTCACGCCTTTGGATGTGGACCAGTTATTTACTTGATTAATCGAATTGATTGATATGTGGAGAATTGTATTGATGCTGTTTGCTGTTTGCAGCTGCACGGCGTGGGCGCAATCACCCCAACAGATGCTCGACCAGGCTGTGGCCGCCCTCAGGCAGGGTGGCAATGTATCGGCCTCCTATGCAGTGAAAGGCAGTCAGGGCAAAACGTCGGGAACGATAACGATGAGCGGCAGCAAATACCGTATCATTTCCAACGACATGAAGTGCTGGTACGACGGCACCACCATGTGGACCTACAGCACTGCCACCGGCGAGGTGAACATCACCACACCCACAGCCGCCGACCTGCAAGGAGTGAATCCCTATGCGGCAGCACAAGATTTCAAGAGCAATTACCACATGTGGAAAGCCGCAGGACAAATCCCCGGCTGCTATGCCATCATGCTTAAGCCGAAAAAGAAAAGCCAGATGTCGCAGGTGTATATCTACATCGACCTGCAATCAAAGCTCGTGCGAAACGTGCATGTGAAAATGAGCGACAGCACAGCCTACACCATCACGCTGACCAACTACAAGACCCACATCACGGCACCGGCCAGCACATTCCAGTTCGACAAGAGCTTGGTGCCGGCAGGCACCGAGGTGGTGGACCTAAGATAGGTTTTAATACAACATCAAGCAAGACGAAGAAGTTATGGAGAAAACAAAATGTCTCATCATCGGTTCTGGTCCGGCAGGCTACACGTCGGCCATCTACACCGCTCGCGCAGGCATTCCCACGATGCTTTTCGAGGGGATGCAACCTGGAGGACAGTTGACCACAACCACCACGATTGAGAATTTTCCGGGGTTTCCCGATGGCATAGAGGGTTTCCAGTTGATGGAGCAGATGAAGCGTCAGGCTGCCAATGTGGGAGCCGATGTTCGAGCCGGATTTGTGAAATCCATCAATCTGCAACACCGTCCATTCATCGCCCAGCTCGACGGTGGCGGTGAGGTGGAGGCCGAAACGGTGGTCATCGCCACCGGTGCATCGGCAAAATATCTAGGTTTGGCCGATGAAACGAAATATGCTGGCCAGGGCGTGTCGGCCTGTGCCACGTGCGACGGGTTCTTTTACCGAAAGAAAGCGGTAGCCGTGGTTGGCGGCGGCGACACCGCATGTGAAGAAGCCACCTATCTGAGTAACCTGTGCACCAAGGTGTATATGATTGTGCGCAAGAGCTTTCTGCGAGCCTCGGCGGCCATGCAGGAGCGCGTGAAGAGTCGCGACAACATCGAAATTCTTTTCGACACCAACACACTTGGCCTCTTTGGCGAGAATGGCGTGGAAGGTGCGCATCTGGTGCGCGGCAAAGGAACCGACCATGAGCAACTTTTCGATATCGCCATCGATGGCTTCTTCCTGGCCATCGGCCACCGACCCAACACCGAGTTCCTGAATGGACAAATCGAGCTTGACGAACAAGGCTATATCGTCACCCACAACGGCACCGCCACCAATGTGCCAGGCGTGTTCGCCGCCGGCGATGTTGCCGACCCGCGTTACCGGCAAGCAGTGGCCGCTGCAGGCACCGGCTGCAGAGCCGCACTCGATGCGGAGCGGTTCCTGAACGAGAATAACATGCAGTGAATGGGAGCGTTGTTTAGTAATTAATGGCATGGAAACGGCTATTGCCTCAGTTGCTGCTGAAAGAAAAAACTATTTGGCAATTGATGTGATGAAATTCATCATGTCGTTAGCCGTTGTCGCCATACATGTTCGTGCAGCACTCAACACGGCTTATCCCGGAATGATGAGCTATTTAATTAGCCTTGCTGTTCCATTCTTTTTTGTCACCTCAGGTTTTTTGATTTATAGTCATTATAACGAGTCACGCCAATCGGTTGCAAAGTATTATTTTATACGAGCGATACGTTTTGTGCGCTTGTTCGTTATATGGGCTATAATTTATTTGCCATTAAGTATCCTATATTATTCACAAATTGAAGACACGTCCTGGTATCACGACATTTTATCCTACACACGGCGTTTTATCACCAGTGGAGACCTCCCATATGCTTGGCCCCTTTGGTATCTTCACGCAATGGCCGTGGCATTGCTAATAATTGCAGCATTGCTGAAAGCAAAGTGTAACGTGTTGACTATTTGGTGTATAGGATTGCTTCTTTTGCTGGTCGCTTATTGTCATGATGTTATTGACTTTTCTTCGAATCCTAATCCATTTAAAACAGCTGTGGGTTACTATAATCTCATCTTTAATACCACTCGAAATGGAGTGTTTTGGGGTATAGGATATGTGAGTGCAGGTATGATGATTGCTAAATATGGTCATCGTCTTCATCCATTGATGGGCATACTATCTCTCATTGTGGGATATCTGCTGATGGCATTTGGTCTTCCGTTTGCTGAAATGTGCGGTGCTATTGGTGTTTTTTTGTTTTGCAAGGCTATTGATGACCGATACATCATCGTCATGCCATTGCCATTGCGCTCAATGAGTTCAGTTATATATTTTACACATATGTTTTTTATTGTCCCGCTTATTCTGTATTCAATATCTCATTCGGAATTGCCAGGGGCTTTTGTGACGTGGTGTTTAATGTGCATTTTGTCAATATTATTGTCATTATTTGTAATACGCTTGATGCGCATGAGTCGTTTTGCATGGCTGAAACAACTGTTCTAAGAACGTTTTTACATCACTTTCATGCTCACAAATATTTTTTGGCAATCTAACTGTGGCTTTACAGCTTGAATCTAAGGAATAAATTTGTCGAATTAGTCGAACTTATCATAGGATATGAGTACAACACAAAAACAACGTCTTCCTTACATCGATTTCATGAAGGGTTTATGTATTTTGCTTATTGTGCAGCAACACATTGATATTGACCATAATTTCTACCCTTCAATCCACCCGCAGCTCAATCCGGCTTTACAGTCATTCCGTATACCCATGTATTATTTTCTATCGGGGATTTTCTTTAAAACGTATAATGGGTTTAGTGACTTTTTGCGTAGAAAAGTGAACAATATGATTATCCCCTTACTGTTTTTTGAAGTGTTGGCATTGTTGGTGGCATGGCCAGTAGCTATGTACAAACAAAGTCATGGAATAGATTCAACGGTGGGTTTCTCCTGGATGTACATATTTGATCCATTCACAATACGTGCTTGGCATTACACTTATCCGATGTGGTTTTTGCTTAGTTTGTTTGAGGTGAATGTAATGTTCTATTTGATTCAGAAGTATTTATCATCGGTGTGGCGTGTGGTTGCTGTAGTGTTTTTGGCTGCCATGGGCTATGCCTGCGCTTATTGGCATGTTCAACTGCCACTTCATTTTGACACCGCATTGGTTGGAATCCCATATTTCATGTTGGGCTGGTATGTTAAGCAGAAAGATGTGCTTGTTCCATCCAAGTACGATAAATGGGGATTATACATCTTTATTCCTGTCATGATTGTCATTTTCTTTGTGTCAGCGGGAATTGGAATCAATCAACAAGAACTTCCTAATTGGCTTCAGCTCTACATAGTGCCTTTCATCGCCATTCTTACTTTGTTTTGGGCATGCAAAAACTTGCCGAAGATACCTGTCATCACTTATTTTGGCCGCTATTCAATTATCATTCTGGGCACCCATGTGGTCTTTTGCGTGCAAATGCGGTCTGTGGCCCAAGCATTCGGCATTCACGACAGTCAGTGGGTGTCGTTCGTTGCTTTTCTGATAACAATGGCTGTCGAGGCTATAATCATTGCTGTGTTAATTAGGGTGTTTCCTCGATACACAGCGCAGAAAGAGTTTTTCAAGGAGGGGTGGAAACCATATTTTCTCAATTGAATAGCAACAGTGAATTTTTCGGCATTTTATTCGTGCTGCGATTCTATTGAATGATTTTCGAATGTGATTAACGAATTATTTTTTATTCGTTTGAATTAATCTGTTTCAACTCTTATCATGCATCTTCATTTTAATGAAAATAAATTGGTTGACTAATAATTTGCACAATCGCATTATTTTGCCTAACTTTGCACGAGTTTTGTAAAGGTCGCCCAAGGGGTGTTTGTGTTGACAATGCAACCAAATGTTTCTATTGGCGCATCCACTTATGGCCTTTGTGCTTGTGACTTGGATATTGTACTCGTTTTTCGCATTTCGCGATACTGAAGATTTGTCAAGTCAAGGGTGCTTGGCCAGATAGGTAAAAGTATTGTAACTGAGAATGGTATGAAGTATTTTTTATTGATAGGATTTGCATTAGGCTTTGTCGTAGGAGTCATTTTGATTCCTGCCATCATCTCCTTGTCGTTTCGCAAGGGGTTCCTCGACAAGCCCGATGAGCGGAAAATACATCACATCAATGTGCCTCGTTTGGGTGGCACGTGCTTCTATCCTATTGCAATGCTTGTGGGAGCTGTGATGATTAGTATGGCTCCACGATTCAATATTCCGAACATTCTCCAAGTGTTTCACTACACAGGCATCAACATCTTGTATGGCCTGGTTGGAGCATTATTGCTGTTTGGCTTTGGTGTGATTGACGACCTGTGGGGCGTGCGTTATCGCACCAAGTTCATCGGTCAAATTGTGGCTGGTGTGTTGCTCTTTGTGGGGGGCACTTGGCTCGTCGACCTTCATGGAATGTTTGGATTCCACGAAGTGTCGAATTGGATGGGAATGTTGATTACCATCTTTGCCATCGTGTTTGTGACCAATGCCATTAACTTTATCGATGGAATTGATGGTTTGGCTTCGACAATTTGTTTCCTTGTTCTGGCCTATTTTGCTGCTGTGTTCTACCTGTTGCATGCCTACGACTTCACCATTGTGACTGTAGCCACAATGGGGCCGTTATTTGCTTTCATGATGTACAACATCTTTGGCAGCGCCAAGCGGCACACCAAGACGTTTATGGGCGACACCGGGTCGCTGTTCCTGGGCTATTTGATATGTGCGTTAGGCATCGCACTCAACCGAATTCTTTCATTGCCATCATCAAGAATTGTGGAGTTGCCATACCTCAACGACTTCAATCCCATGGCATTGTCGTTTGCTCCAATCATTTTGCCATGCTTAGATGTGATTCGAGTGGTGCTGGTGCGACGCCGACAGGGAAAGAATCCGTTTATCGCCGACAAGAACCATATCCATCACAAGTTCCTGTCGATGGGACTTGATCAACATGTGGTTCTCGCCATTGTGGTGTTGATGGCCGTGGCTTTTTCCGCACTTACCATTTGGCTTAGCAAATACTTGAACATCAACATCGTACTGCTGATTGTAGTGGTATTGTGGACCGCCATTAATTTTCTTGTGAAAAATAAAAATGCATCAAAAAAAACAACATGATATGAAAAGAAAAATGAAATTTTGCGCAGTAGTTCTGTTTGCATTGCTGATGGCCTCGTGCAGTGCCCCAAAGCTGGGTTATTTCCAGGACGTGCAGTCGGGTGCAGTTGAGCAGCTGCAGCAACCACAGTTGATGCGTGCGCAGCAAGGCGACAAGTTGTCGATTATAGTGAGCAGCAAGAACCCAGAACTGGCCTACCTGTTCAACTTGCCTGTTGTGGGTCGTTATCGCCCCACAACCAGCAACACCAACTTACAGACATCCACTGTGACCCACTACACAGTTGACGAGCTTGGAAATATTGATTTTCCCGTGCTCGGTCCTTTGCACATTGCGGGATTAACTCGAAGTGAGATTCAGAATCTTGTCAAAAACAAGTTGCTTACCAGCGACATGATCAAGGATCCCATCGTCACCGTAGATTTTCTGGACATGTACTACGAGGTGATGGGCGAGGTGAACCGCCCCGGACGTTTCCTCATCGACCACGACAAGGTGACCCTGCTCGATGCCCTCAGCCAGGCCGGAGACCTCACTATTAATGGCAAGCGCGAGATATTGCTGCTGCGCGAGGAGAATGGCAAGCAAAGAGCTTTCCGCGTCAACCTGCAAAACCACAAGGAACTCTATAGCTCACCTGCTTTCTACCTGAAGCAGAACGATGTGCTCTATGTGGAGCCTAACGACAAAAAAGCACGTGAGTCAACATCGATTGGCAACGACCTTTTGCGTCCATCGATGTGGATCTCCATCGCTTCTTTCGCCACTTCATTAATCCTTCTTATCAAAAACTGGAAATGAACGAGAACACTTATAGCTCATACCCCAAAACGGCAAATACCAATACGGATGAGGATGATTCCATCAACATCCAACAGCTCATTCAGCTGTGCGTGTCGAACTGGTACTGGTTTCTTGCATCGATTATCGTGGCTTTGGCTTTGGCTGCGGCCTACATTCTAACCACACAACCGGTATATACCCGTAAGGCATCTGTGCTCATCAAGGATGGCGACACCAACAGTGCTATCACCAAGGCTTTCGGGTCGTTCACCAGCATGGGGCAGCAATACACACGCACCAACCTTCACAACGAGATGCTCACGTTCAAGTCGCCCACTTATATGATAGATGTGGTGGCTGCTTTGCATCTTGACATGAATTACTCGGTTGATGGTCGTTTCCACCCGGTGGAGCTTTATGGCTCCAACCTGCCCGTGCAGGTGTCGATGCCCGATTTGGAACAAGACGAAACGGCATCGCTCGACCTCAAGTTGCTCAGCGATGGTACTGCGATTCTGTCGAATTTCATGCTTAACTACAAGCCCGTTTCAGAGAAACGCTATAAAGCCGAGGTGGGCAAGGTGGTGCAGACACCTATTGGCAAGCTGATTATCACGCCCACTCAGGCCTACGATGGAAGCGAATGGGCTAAACCCATACATGTGCGCCGTAGCACAATGGAAGCTGCCACAGGTCGATATGTGGGTGCGCTGGGTGTGGAGCAAAGCGATGACCGCTCGTCGGTGATTGACCTGAAAATCAACGATGTTTCCTACGAAAGAGCCGCCGATGTGCTGGCCGGCTTGCTCAACGTGTATGACAAGAAATGGGTCGATAACATCAATGAGCAGGCTGTGAGTTCGTCGAAATTCATCGACGACGAGTTGATGAAAATCGAAAGCGAGCTGGGCAATGTGGATGCCAGCATCTCGAGCTACAAAGCCGCAAACATGGTACCCGATGTGTCGGCGGCATCGCAGATTTATATGCAGCGTGCCGAGACCAACCGGGCTCAGCTCATGGAGCTTAACAACCAGCTGTTCATGGCCAATTACATCCGCAAGCAGCTCACTTCCGATGGAGGTCAGTACAAGACGCTGCCGGCCAACACCGGCATCAACAATTCCACGGTGGCACAGCAAATCGTGGGTTACAACGAGCTGGTGATGCAGCGCAACAGCCTGATTAATAACAGCAGCTCCAACAACCCCTTGATTGCCGATCTGGAACAGAACATTGCCTCGATGCGCCAAGCCATCATTGCTTCGGTCGAGAACACCGTTGCCGAGTTGAGCGACAGGATAGGCTCGTTGAGAGGAAATGCTTCCCAAACCAACCGACAGATATCTGCCAGTCCCACACGTGCCAAGGATCTGCTGAGTGTGGAGCGCCAGCAAAAAGTGAAAGAGCAGCTTTACCTGTTCTTGCTCCAGAAAAAAGCCGAGAATCAGCTTTCGAAAGCATTCACGGCCTACAACACCCGTGTGCTCAATCCCCCTTATGGAAGCACGAAACCATCCAGCCCGGTGAAACTGAATGTGGTTATCATCGCTCTGCTTCTAGGCTTGATTATTCCGTTGGTATTCATCTTGCTGCGTCATTCGATGGACAACGCTATCCACAATCGCAAAGACCTTGAGTCGTTGTCGGTGCCCTTTGTGGGTGAGATTCCGCTGTCTTACCGCAAACGCAAAGGCTTGTTTGCACTCTTTGAGAAGAAACGGCAGGTGCGTGAGATTGTGGTCAAGGAACGTTCGGGCAATGCCATCAATGAGGCATTCCGTGTGTTGCGTTCCAACATCGAGTTTGTGGTGGGGTCGGGCGACAAGGCCAAGGTGGTTATGTTCACATCGGCCTATGCCGGGTCGGGTAAAACGTTTATCTCGGCCAACTTGGCTACAAGTTTCGCCATCAAGGGCAAGAAGGTGTTGCTCATCGACTTGGATATGCGTAAAGCATCGTTGTCAACGTTTGTCAACTCACCCGCTCGAGGCATTTCCGACTACCTGAGTGGCCATGTCGACACCCTTGACGATGTGCTGGTGCGTGGCACCATCAATCCTAATATGGATGTGGTTCCTGTGGGTACTACCCCTCCCAATCCAACCGAATTGCTGTTTACCGACCGGTTCACTCAGCTTTTCGATATGGTAGCCGAGAAATACGACTATGTGTTTATTGACTGCCCGCCTCTGGATGTGGTGGCCGACGCAGGCATCATCAACAAGCATTGCGACCTCACGGTGTTTGTGATTCGTTCTGGCTTGTTCGAGAAGACGATGTTGCCCGAGCTTGAGCGCAACTACACCGAGAACCGTTACAAGAACCTCACCCTTGTGCTCAACGGCACCTACGATGAGTTTAATGGTTACGGATACCACAGCTATGGATATGGCTATGGCGAGAAGAGATGATAATTGTATTTAACTACTGATTTGTATTATATTAGCGCAATTATATGAAGGCTTGTTTCATGGGTTTAGGCTATATAGGCCTTCCCACAGCGATTATTGCAGCCAAGCATGGTGTGCAGGTGCATGGTGTGGATGTCAACCCCAAAGTGGTGGAGATGACCAATGCTGGCCGGTTGCACATTGTGGAACCTGGATTGGAGCAGATGCTTCAGGATGTGGTGAATGCCGGGAATCTGGTGGCATCCACCACCCCCGAGGTGTGTGATGCCTATTTCATGGTGGTGCCCACTCCTTTCAAAGGCAATCACGAACCCGATGTGTCGTTTGTTGAGTCGGCAACACGAATGGTCGCTCCATTGCTCAAAGCGGGTGACCTCTATGTGATAGAATCCACATCACCGGTAGGAACCACCGAGGCGATGGCAAACCTGATTTTTGAGCTTCGTCCCGAGCTTCAAGGAAAGCTCTTCATCGCTTATTGCCCCGAACGTGTGTTGCCAGGCAACGTGATTTATGAACTGGTGCATAACGACCGCGTGATTGGCGGCATCGACCCCGCATCGACCGAAAAAGCCATCGAGTTCTATGCACAATTTGTGCAAGGCACGCTTCACCGCACCAACGCCCGCACGGCCGGGATGTGCAAACTCACCGAGAATTCGAGCCGCGATGTGCAGATTGCTTTTGCCAACGAGCTGTCGATGGTGTGCGACCGTGCTGGCATCAACGTGTGGGAACTCATTGAGCTGGCCAACAAGCACCCACGTGTCAACATACTGCAGCCCGGATGTGGCGTGGGAGGACACTGCATAGCTGTGGATCCCTACTTTATCACGGCGGCTTATCCCGATGAGGCTAAGATTATCGCAAAAGCAAGGGAAATCAACAACTACAAGGCTCAATGGTGTGTGGAACGCATCAAGAATGCCATGCTGCGATTTGAGCTGGACAACAACCGCAAACCGCGTGTAGCCATGATGGGACTGGCTTTCAAGCCCAATATCGACGACCTGCGTGAGTCACCGGCCAAGCAAATCACCACATCGGTGATGCAAAGTTGCAACAACGCCGACATCATGGTGGTGGAGCCCAACATCAGCGAGCACAAAGTGTTTAAGCTAACCGATTATCGCGAGGCTTTTGAGCGTGCCGATATCGTGGTGATGCTCACCGCACACGACCAGTTCAAGACCCTGCCGTGGACCGACTCAAAGGTGATTCTTGATTTCTGTGGCATTTATAAGAAATGATGAATTGAGAAGTTTGCGATGCTACTGAGTCTGGTTGTATACATCCTGCTGGCTCTGACCTTGTTTGCACTTGGTTGGCACGCACGAAAGCGCGACAATGCTCGGCAAGCCGTTGGCTTGCCGCTGTTGCCGTTTTATTGCTGGGAATTTCTGGCTTCAATCGGCGTGATAGCTGTCGTGTTTGGCGTGCGATTGGAAACAGGGTCAGATCACATCATGTATCTGTCGCAATACTTCAATATGTGCAAACACGGCACCATGGTGCGTGAAGGCGGCATGGAGAGTGGGTTTGAGTTGATTACCCGCTGTATCGCATCGCTCAAGTGCCACTTCACCATTTACTTCGGTTTCTGGGCTTTCCTTCAAGCCACTTTGCTCTATTGGGGGCTGAGAACCCGAAAGTTTGTATTGCCATGGCTCGGTCTGTTGTTGATTTTAGGGCCGTATTCCATCAACTGGTTCTCGTTTTTGCGCCAGTGGGTGGTGACTTTTGGTTGTGTGGCCATGGTGCCGTGGGTGGCTAAACGCAAGTTCTGGCCTTATGCCGTTGGCGTGGTACTTTTGTCCACGATTCATTACTCAGCATTCTTGCTCATACCAGTATTTTTTCTGCCGTTTGCGCGTATTTCTTCGTGGTCAAGAACAAGGTTACTGGTGATATATGCCGTATGCATAATCCTGGGATTATACCCGATTTGGATTAAGGCTTTCAGTTGGATAATCGACCTACTGCCCATTGTGGGGTATGACCGTTACAGTGCCATGGCGGCAAATCTATTCAGCGGAGAGTTTCGCACTCCTAGTTTCGGTCCTTTGAGGTTGATTACGATTTTCGCTCAAGTCGTTGCCATTTGGTATTATCCGAAGGTGAAATCACATCGACAATCCGATAATCTTTTACCAGTGTTTTTTGCTTTTGCTTTGCTGGCATCATGCTTCGAATGCCTGTTCATCAACACAGCCCACTACATGGTGCGTCCGGCCGATTTGTTCTATGTGTGTTTGATGATTGTTGTTGCTTATGTTGCTGATTATTTGTTTGATCAAAAACGCTATGTCGAGTTGGCTATATGCGTGATCCCCATATTGCTTTTTGTGCCCATCAATGTGGTGAGGTCGTATTATTTCCCTGGCGACATGAGTATTGTGGTTAACTATCATTTCTTTTTCTGGCGATGAAATCAGGTGCATTCTTCAAGGCACTGAAGGACCGTCTGTTAAACTCCGGCATTGCGTCGCGTATGGCTGGAGGAGCGTTCTGGTCGGTGAGTGGAACAGCAATATCTCGTTTGATGACGGTTGTTGCTGGTATGCTTTGCAGCAACATTCTCACCAAAGAGATTTATGGCCAGTATGGAATGGTGAAATCCACTATCTACACCTTTATGGCTATGGGTGGCAGCTGTCTGGGTGTTACGGCAACCAAATTCATTGCAGAATATCGCCGCGAGCATGAGCGCGAACGAATATCCTCGATCTATTTTGTGACAAACGGTTTTGCGGTTGTGATGGCGGTGTTACTGGCTTTAGCCATGTATTTTTTTGCCAATCCATTGGCATGCGTCTATCTGCGTGCGCCGGAAATGACCGAGCCACTACAAGTGGCATCGTTTATCGTGTTTGTGGTTGTCATCAATATAGCTCAGGAAGGGGTGATAACCGGGTTTGAGGACTTCAAGGGTCGAGCAGTTGTGCAAGTGGCAGGTGGTCTTGTTCAAGCCTGTGCAATGGTTGTTGGCTCTTGGTATTGGGGGTTGAAGGGCGGAATCGTGGGATTTGGTCTCGGATTTCTGTGCATAGCAGTGCTCAACAAAATCATCATCAATCGCAACATGCGTTGGGAAAAGGTGGCACTTGACTGGCATCATGTTGTTTCGTCCGACCTTAAGCTGCTGTATCAGTTTAGTTTGCCAACGCTTCTCATGGCACTGCTGTCGACACCAGTGTTTTTTGTGGTTAGGGTTTTAATGAAACGCTACGGTGACTTTTCGGTGATGGCCGATTTTGATGTGAGTTATCAGTGGTTTATGCTTATCTTGTTTGTCCCAAATGCGGTTGGCACCATGATTCTGCCCATTCTATCGAGCTTGAACACAGACCATGCGCAATTTCACAAAGTGCAAAACATCAGTTTGTTGGTCAATGGCGGCGTGGCACTGGCGGTGGCACTGATTCTTGCATTGTGCAGCAACATGATTTTTTCGTTCTACGGTAAAGGGTACACCAATGCCATGCCGCTAGTGGTGATGTCGGCAACGAGCGTGTTTGCCGCTTTGTCGGCAGTTTTGGGTTATTCTATGACCAGCCAAGGAAAAATTTGGCAGCAGTTGTTTATCAACCTGATTTGGGCAGGAGCATTGTTGTCACTGTCTTATTGTTTCCTAGTCAATGGACAAGGAGCCACTGGTGCAGCTCTGGCCATGTTGTGTGCCTATGTGGTGATGTTGGTTTTGCAGTATGGCTATCTTAGATTGATGGTGCGCGAGAAGTGTGATGTGAACTAACTTAATTTGCTAGAATATGATTCCCAAGGTTATACATTATTGCTGGTTTGGTCGTTCCCCGCTGGGCAAGCTGGGCGAGCGATGCCTGGCTTCGTGGCAGAAGTTCTTTCCCGACTACGAAATCAAAGAATGGAACGAGGACAACTTTGATGTGAACTGTATTCCCTATGTTGCCGAAGCATATCAAGCTAAGAAATACGCTTTTGTGAGTGACTACGCACGCATGTGGATCCTCTATCAATATGGAGGGGTGTATTTTGATACCGATGTGGAGGTCATTAAGCCTTTTGAAGACATTATCATGGCTGGCGGATTTATGGGCTGCGAGAACCGCCCATCCGACATCGAGCCGCTGTATGTGGCACCTGGGTTAGGAATGGCATGTGAGCCAAGACATCCACTCATTGGTGAATTCATGGAGTATTACCATGACCTTCATTTTTTAGATAACAACCAGCCGAACCTGACAACAGTGGTGGTGCACATCACATCGTTGTTGCAAGCGAAGGGACTCAAACCCATTGAATCCATACAAGACATCATGGGCATCAAGATTTATCCCAAGGAGTATTTCTGTCCTATCGACACCAAAGGCCAAGTTATGGAGATTACCGATAACACACGGAGTATACATCACTATGCCGGCACATGGTCGAGCTGGGACAAGAGGTTCAAAAAAAAGATTGCGCGTTTGCTGGGCCCCAAAATCGCGCTTTCCATTATTTCAATCAAGCAATTCTTTAGATCGTTGATTCCTCATCACAATGAATAGGGCATTCAAAACCATGTGGCTGAAGAGAGGTTTTTTCGGCTACATCTCGTTGTTTTACTTCCTCGCGTTGTTTTTCTTTGGAATCATGCAGCAAAACAAGATTCCAGCAATGCCTATCTTTTTCCTACAGATGGCTTTTGTGGTCTATGTCATCTTGTTTTCTTATTTGTATTCTTCGAAATCGATTGGTGTGACGTGTGCCATTATATTTGTGTTTCAATTGATTGCCACAATCACTATGCGCACGTTCAATTATTCATATTTTGGCAACCCACTGGGCTTCAATCCTCTCGATTCATTGGTTTATGACCGAATAGCTTCTTTGTTCTATCACAGCTCGTTCCGTGAATTGAACATGTTTCTCGACACCAATGAAATCTTCTATGACGACCGTGGTATTCTCTACTTCTTATATTTTGTTTATCAGTTAGCCGGGTCACCCGACCGAGGCGTGAACCTTGCGGTTTTCTTCAATGTGGTTTTTATAACCGCTTCTTCCTACTATGTGTACAGAATATCGGAGCGATATATGGACCAGAAGAGTTCGATATTCGCGGCATTTGTGTGGGGAACTCAATTGTATGCCAGCTATACAGCCACAGTGGGACTCAAAGAGAATATCATGGTTTTCTTTGTCGTGGCATCGCTGTATTTCATCGTTAAGCTATGGAACGAATACACGGTACAAAATGTGATTATGGCCTTGTTCCTGGCATTGTTCACGCTGCTTTTCCGCACTGCCATCTTCTATATGCTCGTGTGTTGTTTGCTTGCCGTGACTGCCGTGAAGTTTCCGTTTATTCGGAAATATATAGTGTTTTTCATCATTCTTATCCTGGTAATAGCAATCATTTATTTCCGAATGGTGTTCAACGAGATTAATGAGTTTCGCGGTGATCAAATCGATTATGACACCTATCAAGGAATGATTGAAAACAAGAAAAGCGCCAGTGGAGGTTTCTCATCGATTGTCAACTTCATCTCGGCATTTATCGGCCCATTGCCCAATGTTGTGGCACAAGGAGATAAATCCAATTACATTACGATGTTTAGTTTCTCGTCGTTCTGTAAGACATTCTATTCGTTTTTCTTCATTTATTCGGTGTATCGGATTATTCGCACCAAGGACGTGAAATTGTTGCCGCTTGTTCTGTTTTGGGCTGCAGATATCTTGATGCTGATGGTTACGTTCTTCACTCTGCATGACCGATATCATTGGCCACATGTCCCGGTTATTGTTATATTGTCGGTTTGGGGCGGAACGAAATGGATAGAGCGACCGCCTCGGAATGGAAGGATTTTATACCGAGCCTATGTGCTATTCCTGTTTGTGGTGCTGATTATGTTCAACTATCGATGATGGAGAGATTGGCAGGTATTTTCACCTGACGTTGTGTCGTTGTTATATATCTGAATTATGGTTGATCAAGAATTGTCGAAGCATGTGCTGACCATTGGACCAGTCTATGACCC
Organism: Muribaculaceae bacterium; assembly: GCA_017545095.1. Next base: position 20,896 of record JAFYCU010000148.1, read on the forward strand.
GCCTATGGGTGGCATAGCTCAGACTGTATATAATTACAAAAACATGGTTTTCGAGCAGATGGATATCATCTGTTGTAATTATTTTGGCATTATTAAAAACCTCTATTATTTTGTGTCGTCGGTGGTGATTTTGCTCATGAAGATGTGCTTTTGCCATCGCATCAAGATTGTTCATATCCACTCAGCTGCTTATCGCAGCTTTGCACGAGCTTCGGTTCATGTGATTATTGCGAAGGCATTTCGACGCAAAGTGGTCATGCACCTGCATTCAGGCTACTTTAAGCAATACTACGAACAAGGCAATCAACGATTTATCCTGCGCATCCTGAACAAGTGCGATTCGATTATCGTGCTTTCTGAGCAGTGGCGACAGTTCTATACGCAGGAGTTGAAACTGAATAATGTGACCATTATCCCAAACGTGATTCCTGTGCCGGAATCACATCCTGTAGCGAGCGATGGCAAAGTGCATATGTTGTTTCTGGGGCACGTCAAGCAGCAAAAAGGAGTCTTCGACATTGCCGAAGCACTGGGCAAAATGCAAACCAGCATTCGAAACCTCATGATGATGCATATTGGCGGCATGGGAGAAATGGAGGCACTTGAAAAAGCCATAAAAGACAATCATGTGGAAGATTGTGTGGTTGTGGAAGGGTGGATTTCTGGCGAACAAAAGGTGAAGTTGCTCAACAAATGTGAGGTCTTTGTGCTTCCTTCCTATTTCGAAGGTTTACCTCTTTCCATTCTTGAATCAATGAGTTACTCTATGGCAATCATCTCAACCAAGATTGGCGGAATTCCATCTATTGTGAGCCAAGGAAATGGCTTGCTGATTGAACCTGGCGATGTTTCAGGGCTTGCTTCAGCAATGGAAACGCTTGTTACAAATCAACCATTGCGACAGTCAATGGGAATGCAATCAACTGAATTGTGTCAAGCGTTTTATCCCGAATCAATAGCCAATGAATTGTCGAATCTTTACCGGTCGTTGTTGTGATTGAGTCGACAATTTGAATTGTGAGGAATGCTGTTGATTATTCATCAATATATTTAATTTATTTAAAATTACGCCCATGAACAAACGCTGTTTTGCATTCTTATGCTTGATGACGGGATTTATTTGTGCTCTGTGTGGCCCACGTGAGGTGAATGCATTTGGAAAAAACGAGAGCATGACCGATAATATTGCCATATACTATGCAGGCAACCGTCGACTCCCGATGACTGAGCAACAATGGCTACCCTATGTCGCGCACACTTTTCAAGATGGACATAAGGAATGGTTCTTCCAAGGATTTGTCATGGAGGATCTGGGCATTGATGGCCGGTCATTTCTACATCAAATAAAGAAGAAGGATGTGGTCTATGCCACGAAAGAGGATTGGATAAAGTTCAAAGATATGCTTTTTATTGAAGGGCGTTTGTTTGATGCCCTTGACAAAGCAATCGAGAGTCAGAAACAAGTGCTGGGTGAACCGCCATTTCGGCACAAAGTGGTTATTGGGATTCCCATGGCCATCAAAGACCAAAAGAACTGGGGGAAAATCAATGGTCGAACAATGGATTTCTCAAAAGACTCGGATCGCATTACTGCCTTAAAATGGTTTGTGAAACAGGCACTCGACACCTTTCGTGCTCATCATTACTCCAACTTTGACCTCGACGGATTCTACTGGATTGAAGAGGATATGGAACAGACGGCAGGGCTAGCAACCGAGATCTCGAAATATATCCATCAATTGGGATACAAGCATTATTGGGCACCATACCTCACTGCCGTGGGCTCGCATCTATGGCAGGATTATGGTTTCGATTATGCCTATACACAGTCGGGTGGGTATACCATCAAAGACCAATATGAGCTCTCAAGAGTAGTCTCGGCTTGCCAAAAAGCCAAGCGCCGTGGGATGGGCATGGTGGTTGAGATGGATGAGCATGTGATTGTATATCCATCAACTTATGTGAAACGACTTAATGAATGTTATGACACATATCTGCTAAATCGTGTTTTGGACGATGCCGCAATGATGTTCTATGATGGTGCGGGTGTTTTTTATTATCTGTCGATAGGGAATTATCGAGGTCGAGTAATTTCAAATCAGGATCTCAAACAAATATTACCATTGATTGATCGCATGGCAAAGTATGTAGACGAACGCCGCAAAAAGTTTTTTGGGTCAAATTCACCGCAACCAAAATCGAAACCCCAAACCACCGATGACTGGCGCAACCCTGATTATTGGCATTTTTGACCGATATTCTTCGGCACTCAGCATCGTGACTCCCGCATCTCTTTTTTTGAAAAAAAGTTAAATTGCTGGTGCGCATGATACCATGCCATGTTTCATTGAGCTTTGATAGCAAATTATTTCGTAATTTTGCAAAAAAAATTAGGAATGAAGATTTGGTTCGACTTGACTAATTCGCCGCACATTCATTTCTTCAGGGAAATGATTGCTGAGCTCAAGCGTGAGGGCCATGAGGTGCTGGTCACCAGCCGTGATGCGGCCAACACGGTCGACCTGATGGAGATGTATCACATCGATTATCATTTGGTCGGGGGGTTCTATGGCACGAAACTCTCGCACAAGATAATGGGCAACATCAAGCGAGTGCGTGATTTGGCCCGATTTGTCAAAGAGCAAGGTGTGGATGTGGGTATTTCGCAAAGCTCGTTTGCCGCAGCTGTTGCAGCACGTTTGGCGCATGTGCCCTGCATCTATACCAACGACAATGAGCACGCAATGGGCAACAAGGTGAGCTTCATCTTTGCCAATCAGATTTTTGTCCCAGAGTTTATCCCCGTTTCCAAGGTGGCAAATCTCTTTGTCAGCAAGCGCAAAGTGCAGCAATATCCGGGGGTAAAAGAGGGCATTTACCTGTGGCGGAAGTATTTGAAGAATCAGCAGCAAGATTCGCACAAAGCCACAATTTATTATCGTCCAGAGCCTTATTTTGCTCAGTACTATAAGGGTAAGACTAATTTCTTCGACGATGCGCTAGTGGAACTCAAGGATGACTATAGCATTGTGATTTTGCCTCGCGACAAACAGCAGGCTGCTCATTATCAAGATTCGCGATTTAATGGGATTACCGTGAGCACCAAACCACTAGAGTTCGACCAGATTGCAAATGATTGCATGCTCTTTATTGGTGCAGGTGGAACGATGACGCGCGAAATGGCAGTTATTGGAATTCCCACCATTTCGGTATATCAAGATGAATTGCTTGATGTGGACAGGTATCTTATTGCTCAAGGGCTTATGGATCATAACCCTGACTTAACTGCCGCCGATGTGAGAGCTGTGATAAACAAGCATGCTGCTCGAGAGGCTGACCAGTCTTTGCTGCAAAAAGGGAAGGATGCATATGAAATGATTAAGAACAAATTATTATCTTTGAAATAAATATGATTAAAGTTGCAATTATCGGTTTAGGAAAGATGGGCATGAGCCACTGCTCGATTTTAGGTGCCCATCCCGACGTGAATATGGCCGCGATGTGCGACACCGACGGTTTGTTGCAGTCGGCGTTTAAAAAACTGACTAAAATCGCTTGCTATACTGATTACAAGGCCATGATCGACGAGGTGAAGCCCGATGCGGTGTATGTGGTAACACCCACCAAACTCCACTACGACATGGTGATGTATGCGCTCAATCACGGATGCCATGTGTTTTGTGAGAAGCCCTTCAGCCTCACCATCGAGCAAGGCGAGGAGATGGCACGACTGGCCAAAGCAAAGGGCTTGGTCAATCAGGTGGGATATGTCAACCGCTTTATTGGCACCTTCAACGAGATGCGCCGTCTGCTTGCAGCAGGAGTCATTGGCAAACCGTTCCACTTTATGGGTGAGAATTATGGCCCTGTGGTGCTCAAAAGCAAAGGGGGCACTTGGCGAAGCGAGAAAGCCACCGGAGGTGGTTGCCTCTTCGACTATGCCGCTCATATCCTCGACCTTATCAACTTCATTACTAATGACACAATAGAGGATTGCCAAGGCACATTTATGCCCTCTATTTTCTCGAATGAAGTCGAGGACGCTGTCTATTCCACGCTCAAATTGAAAAGCGGCCTGCAAGGGCAGCTGGCTGTGAACTGGAGCGACCCAACGCACCGCAAAGCCACTACTTCGCTGAAAATCGAAGGCGACCATGGAAAGTTGGAGGCCGACACCACCACGCTCAAGATTTATGTCAACGAGCCTAACCCCGAAGAGAAACTTGAAAAGGGATGGAACGTGAAGTACCTCACCGAGCTCACCCCTCAAGTGTTTTTCAACTTGCGAGGTGAAGAATTTTCACTCGAGAACGACCATTTCATTCAGTGCATCAAGTCGGGTGGAACCATCGAGAACAAATGCTCGTTTGAATCGGCATTGCAGACCGACTACATCATTCACAAACTTATCAACAACTCAAAAATCTGACTGAACTATGATGGACAAAGTGATTTTGGGTGACAACCAGTTTTTTGCGGTCAATCACCTGAGCGACGAGCGGAGCCGTCAGCAGGCCATAAGGTTTAAGGAAGATAAAGCTATCATCGATGTGCTCGACACTGCCATCGATTGCGGTGTGAAAACTTTCATGTGTACCACACACGACCGTATCGCTAATATCTGCGAGCATTTCCGGCAAAACCCTGAGCAGTACAAGGATTTTAAAATCCATCCTTGCATGCCATACGCTCACAAATATGCCAATGCAGTTACTGAGCTTGGAATCTTGGGCACCCTCAAAGCCTATATCCCAGGTAACATCCTTTCGGTGGCTTCGAAAGCAGGAATCGCTTATGTGAGAAAGGACTTCCCATCGCTCATGGAACTCCTGGTCGATGCAGAGATGAAAATGTTCAAGGGCATCAACACGCCTGTCATTTTCTTGCAGAATGTGGTAACCGACTTGTTGATCGGTCTAGGCATGAGAGAGCTTCTTGTTCACTTCGCCGAGTATGTGAGAAAAAAATACGACGCAGAACCGGGTTTCATTACGATGAACCTGCCGCAGATGGTTGATTTGTGTGAGGAAGAAGGCATCAAGAATCCTGTGATTTGCGCTTCGTTCAATAAGATTGGCTTTAGGATGAGCAAATCTATCGCCGAATATGAGCGGTATCTCAAAAGCGACAAGGAGTTCCGCCCCATTGCCATGCAATGTTTGGCCGCCGGTGCCTTGCGTCCTCAGGAAGCCATGGAATATGTGTGCCAGTTCCCCAAGATTGAGTCGGTGCTTTTCGGCGCTTCTTCGCGCGCTCACATTCAGCAAAACTACGACCTCGTGAATGCTTTGCTCAAGCACTGAAAAAGAGGCTCTGTACAACAACAGCGTTTTTTATTTGATTGGTTTTGAATAGTCTAATAAGAAAAATTGCACTGGCATTCTACTATTCGGTAGCCTACCATCTACCGTCACAGGGTTTCCCTCTTCTGGGGAAACCCTCTAATGCTTTTCGCGTGATGTTGTGCAGGTGCATTTTCAATTCATGCGGTGGTCATGCGGTCATTGAGCGACATGCTTACTTCGGCTCAAACAAGATAAGTATCGGTGACCGTTGTGGCATCGGCCCCAATTTCCATTTACAGGGAAGCCATTTAACGATGGGCAACGACATTATCATGGCTCCGAACGTGACCATTCTGGGGGCAGGGCATAAGTTTATGGACCGCTCTGTTCCCATTGGCCAACAAGGTAACTTTCCAAAGACAGAACTCTCCATTGGCAACGATGTGTGGATTGGACGCAATGCCACTATCTTGGCTGGGGTCCGACGAATTGGCAATGGTGCCGTGATTGGTGCTTGCGCAGTTGTCACCCATGATGTGCCCGACTATGCCATCGTTGCCGGCAACCCGGCACGAGTGATTAAATACAGAGGTGAATAACGAGAAATCTTTTTATATAGTTTATGGGACTATTTGATTTATTCAAAAAGAAAAAGCAAGACGAACAACAAGTAAACGAGTCTTCACAGCAGCCGGTCGAGCAAAACACTTCGCAAACCACAAGTGTTGATAATCACGCAATGGAACAAGATACCCCTGCCGAACCCGCGGCCAGCGAAACGCCAGTCCTTGTTGACGAAGAGTCGGCCACTGATTCAGACATAGTTGATCAGGAGTCGCCTGCAACGATATCATCGGCCGATTCAGTCGGTCAGGTCAAGACGGCTGATGACGCTGTACCTGATGCTTTGTCCGAAATCGTTTCGGAGCAGGTTGCCGACACAGAACCTGCAACACCGTCGCCAACTGAGCCTGAGCAAGAACCCGAAAAAAAGAAAGGTTTCTTCAGTCGTTTCTTCACTCGCGAGAAAAAGGAAACGCTCGACCGGGGACTTGAAAAGACCAAACAAGGTCTGTTTGCCAAAATAGCTCACACGGTGGCTGGCAAAAGTACCATCGACGACGACGTTCTTGACCAGCTTGAGGAGGTGTTCATCACCAGCGATGTGGGGGTGGACACAACGCTGAAGATTCTCGACCGCATCCAAGCGCGTGTGAAGAAGGACAAATATGTGGGCACGGCCGAGCTCAACGACATGCTTTGCGATGAAATCACGCAGCTGCTGGCCGACAACAACAATGCCGACATGGACGACTTTCAGGTGCCTGAGCATCAGCGTCCCTATGTCATCATGGTCGTTGGCGTGAACGGGGTGGGGAAGACTACCACCATCGGCAAATTGGCCCACCATTTCAAGCAGGCCGGCAACAAGGTTGTGCTTGGAGCTGCCGACACCTATCGCGCCGCAGCCGATGAGCAACTGGAGATTTGGGGACAGCGAGTGGGTGTGCCGGTCATCAAGCATGCCATGGGCACTGACCCGGCCAGTGTGGCCTATGATGCGGTGGCCAGTGCCAAGGCACAAAATGCCGATGTGGTCATCATCGACACCGCAGGACGACTGCACAACAACGTGGGACTGATGCGCGAATTGACCAAGATCAAAAATGTGATGCAGAAGGTGTTGCCCGAGGCACCGCATGAAGTGCTGCTTGTGATCGATGGCAGCACGGGGCAAAACGCATTTGAGCAAGCCAAGCAATTTGTGGCAGCCACCGAAGTAAACGCTTTGGCGGTCACTAAGCTCGACGGCACGGCCAAGGGTGGTGTGGTGATTGGCATCAGCGACCAGTTCAAGATTCCGGTCAAGTATATCGGTCTGGGCGAGGGCATTGACCACCTGCAGATTTTCCGTCGAGAGGAGTTTGTGAAGTCGCTCTTCGGCAAATGAAACGCCATCACATCAACGTCATCTCGCTGGGCTGTAGCAAGAATCTTGTCGACAGCGAGCATCTGCTGCGACAGCTTCAGGCTGCTGGCTACACCGTCGAGCATGACCCCGACATGGTGAACGGTGAAATCGTTGTGGTAAACACCTGCGGTTTCATTGCCGATGCCCAGCAAGAGTCGATCGACACAATCTTGGCTATGGGACAGGCCAAACGCGAGGGGCGCATCCGTCGACTGTATGTGATGGGATGCCTGGCCGAACGTTTCATGGCCGATTTGATGGCTGAGCTGCCAGAAGTGGATAAATTCTACGGAAAGTTCAATTGGCATCAGCTCATCGCCGATTTGGGGCATTCCTATTCCAATCGCTTGGCCGATGAGCGCATCCTCACCACCCCGAAGCATTATGCCTATTTAAAGATATCGGAAGGATGCAATCGTTTCTGTGCCTTTTGCGCCATACCACTCATCACCGGACGACACAAGTCGATGCCGATTGAACGTGTATTGGCCCAAGTTGAGCATCTCACGGCACAGGGTGTGAAAGAGTTCAATGTGATTGCGCAAGACCTTTCGTCCTATGGGCTTGACCTTTATGGCGAGATGCGTTTGCCCGAGTTGGTCGATCGCATGGCTCAGATGCCTGGTGTGGAGTGGATTCGGCTCCATTATGCTTATCCCACTCAATTTCCCATGGATCTTCTGCCCGTGATGGCGCGTAACGACAACGTGTGTAACTATCTCGATATAGCCCTCCAGCATATCAGCGACGCCGTGTTGACTAACATGCGACGCCATATCACAGGAGTAGATACCCGCAAGCTCATCGAGCGCTTGCGACGAGAGGTGCCGAATTTGCATCTGCGCACCACGCTCATGGTAGGTTTCCCGGGCGAGGGCGAACGAGAATTTGATGAGTTGCTTGATTTTGTGCGTGAGACTCGTTTTGAGCGTATGGGAGCTTTTGCCTATAGCGAAGAGTCGGGAACATATGCAGCCGAGCATTACCGGGATGAAATCCCCCATGATGTAAAACAGCAACGCTTGCAGCAATTAATGGACGAGCAAGAAATCATCTCGCAGGAAATTCAAGAGCAGAAGATTGGAAAGACCCTGCGGGTGATGATAGACCATGAAGAACCCGGTCACTTTGTGGGGCGCACCGAGTGGGATTCCCCCGAGGTCGACCCAGAAGTGCTGGTCGATAAAACGCTTGCTTTGAAAGTCGGGGAGTTTTGCAATGTGAAGGTTGACGAGGCCTTGCCCTTTGAATTGATTGCACACCCCGTTTGATGCATAAGCTCATAAAAAACAGCGAATCCCCAGATGTGGTATGGCCTATGGGGATTCGCTGTTTTTATCTGACAGAGTATCAAATACCTGCTCTGACAATGCCTCGTGAACTCGATTTCACAAAGTTAATGATGGCGTCACGTTCGGCACTGGGGGCTATTTCTTCAGCAATTTTAGCCACAGCACGAGTGATATTCATGTTGGAAAAGTACAGCATGCGATAGATGCTCTGGATGCTGTTGATTTGCTGCTCAGTGAAGCCACGGCGGTGAAGGCCAATGCCATTCACGCCCTCATAGCTCACAGGAAGGCGGCCAGCCATGATATACGGCGGAATATCTTTGTTGACCAAAGAACCGCCCTGTAGCATCACATGCTGGCCGATGTGGGTGAACTGGTGCACCAGCGAGCCGCCCCCAAGCACAGCCCAGTCGCCCACAACTACTTCGCCGGCTACTTGCACCGCATTCGACATGATCACGTGATCGCCAATTTCACAGTCATGAGCCACATGGCTGTAAGCCATAATCAGGCAGTTGTTGCCCACCACGGTCTTGCCCTTCGAAGCCGTTCCTCGATGGATGGTCACGAACTCACGAATCGAGCAGTTGTCACCGATGATGGCAACAGATTCTTCGCCCTTGAACTTGAGGTCTTGCGGTATGCCTGCTATCACAGCACTGGCATGGATGTGGCAGTTTTTGCCGATACGAGCGCCGTTACGAATCACGGCGTTGCTATCGATGATGCAACCATCGCCAATCTCAACATTCGCATCTATGGTAACAAACGGTCCGATTTGTACATCGGCTCCTATCTTTGCGTCGGGATGAATGCATGCCAGTGGCTGCAATTCTTGATAATTCATGATGGGGTTCTATTTAAATTACAGTACTAATTGCAATATAGATAATCGTGATTATCAATCACTTGTTTTTAACGATTTGAGCCATAAATTCCGCTTCGCTCACAACCTTCTCACCCACAAAGGCATAGCCTTTCATCACGGCGGTTCCGCGGCGAATGGGGGTGAGCAACTGCAAGTGGAACACAAGTGTGTCGCCAGGCACTACCTTTTGCCGGAATTTGACATTGTCGATTTTGAGGAAATAAGTGGAATATCGTTCGGGTTCGTCAACACTGCTCAACACCAGAATGCCTCCTACCTGTGCCATCGCCTCCACTTGCAGCACACCAGGCATCACGGGCTCGTCGGGGAAATGACCTTGGAAGAATGGCTCGTTCACGCTTACACTTTTCACGCCCACAATGTGATCGGAACTCATCTCGATGATTTTGTCCACCATTTGCATGGGGTAACGATGGGGGAGAAGTTTGCGGATTTTGTTCACATCCAGCAGCGGCTCGCGATTGGGGTCGTAGTTGGGGGCTTGAACATTCTGGCGACGAAGTTCTTGACGGATTTTCTTCGATAGCTGAGTGTTCAAGCTGTGTCCCGGGCGGGTGGCCACGATGCGCCCTTTCAGTGGACGACCAATGAGGGCCAAGTCGCCAAGCACATCCAACAGCTTGTGGCGTGCAGGTTCATTCTTGAATTTGAGCGGTTTGTTGTTCAAATAGCCCAATTCGCCAGCGGGTTTGTGGGGCACATTCATCACATCGGCCAGTTTGTCAAGCTCTTCCTGAGGCATCGCCGTGTCGTGAATCACAATGGCATTGTCCAAATCTCCGCCCTTGATGAGATTCATCTGCAACAGAGGCATCACCTCGCGCACAAACACAAAAGTGCGGCACGAAGCGATTTCCTGTTTAAAATCGGCCATGTTGTTCAGCGAGGCAAATTGATTGTCGAGCACTGCCGAGTCAAACTCAATCATGGTGTCGATTGAGAAATCATCATCGGGAAGCACGATGAGCGACGAACCAGTCTTTTCGTCAACAACCTTGATGCGCTGTTTCACCACATAGTATTCCTTTTCGGAATCCTGCTCGATATAACCTGCCTCGTCAATTTTATTGGCAAACACGATGGCACTACCATCAAGAATGGGCAATTCTGGCGCATTCACATCTATCAGGCAATTATCAATGCCAGCTGCATACAATGCGGCTAAGGCATGCTCGATGGTGCTCACGCGCACATCTTTGTTGCCCCGACTAGCTATCACGGTGCCGCGCTGGGTTTCAATCACATGCTCGGCCACCGCTTCCACGGTGGGGGCGCCTTCAAGGTCGATGCGGCGAAACACATAGCCAGTGCCCACCTCGGCAGGCTTGAAAGTGGCTTCGATTTGTAGCCCGGTATGAAGTCCTTTCCCGCTTACGGTGAAGGCTTGCTTGAGGGTTCTTTGTTTCATTGCTTATCTTGTGGTTGATTATTGTCGGTAAGAATCTTGATCTGATTTTTCAGTTCTTTGATGTCATTGGCCATCTGCCCCAATCGTCTCAGATAGGCCACTTGGCGTGCATAGTCGTAGGCGTTGACGGCCGGAGAACCCAGCAGTCGGTTGCCATCGCCCACGCTGTTCGGAATCCCGCTTTGAGCGCCAAAGGCATTGTTGTCGCCCACGGTAATGTGGCCGGAAAACCCCACTTGGCCGCCCACCATATTGTGCTTGCCAAGTTTTGTGGAGCCAGCAATGCCCACCTGTGCGGCGAGCACAGTGTTCTCGCCAATTTCTACGTTGTGGGCCACTTGTATCAGGTTGTCAAGTTTCACACCTTTGCGAATGATAGTGGCGCCCATTGTGGCACGGTCGATGCTTGTGTTGGAACCAATTTCCACATCATCTTCAACAACCACAATGCCAATTTGTGCGATTTTCTCGTAACTGCCATCGGCTTTGGGGGCATGGCCGAAACCGTCGCTACCAATCACGGTGCCGCTATGCACAATGCAACGCTTGCCTATTCTACAGCCATGATACACCTTCACGCCTGCATACAGAATGGTGTTGTCGTCAACCACGGCACCATCGCCAATGTAGACCTGTGGGTAAATTTTCACGTTCTTTCCCAATTTCACATCCTTCCCGACATAGGAGAATGCTCCAATGTAGGCATCATCGGGAACCACAACCGACTCATGGACGAAAGCCGGTTGCTCCACGCCTCGCTTGTCGGAAGTGGTTTGACTGCTCACAAAGTTGAGCAAATCGGCCAACGTCTTGTAAGGGTCGTCAACGCGTATAAGCGTGGTGTGAACTTCTTGCTCAGGTTTGAAATCGGTGCGCACCAGCACAGCCGAGGCCTGGGTTTCGTATAAGTAGCGGGTGTATTTCGGGTTGGCCAAAAAGGTGAGACATCCTTGCGTTGCTTCTTCGATTTTTGCATAGTTATTGATAACGGCTTGCTCATCGCCCTCAACGGTGCCATGCACCATCGCCGCCAATTGACCAGCTGTGATTTCCATTTCTTGATACTGCGAGTTTTAAAAAAGTTTTGCAAAGTTCGCAATAATTGCTGTTATAGCCAACTCCACATCTTTTAAAAAAACAAAAACCGAAGTTATTACGCGCCACATTGGACAAAAAAGCCAAAAATGCAGGCATTTGGAACAATCATGCACACTGCCATGATGTCGCTTATAACTGTTGCGCCACGGCCTCTTGGTGAATGAGCTGAAGTAGATTCGCAATAAATTCCGGCGACAGCCGCAGCTTGTCGGCTTGCGCAATGCGGTGCTCAAGCAGCTGATTGAATCGCTGTGTCTGCACAATGGGCATGCCCGATTCGCGCTTGAGCTGGCCTATTTGACGCACAATGTCCATGCGTCGCGACAGGGCTGAGAGCACATCGTTGTCGCACTGGTCGATGAGTTGTCTCAGCATGGCCAGTGCTTGGTCGTTGCCGGTTCCGATACGCACAGTAAGCACCGACAGCAACCGCTGAAGTTCTATGGGCGAGATCTGCTGAGCGGCATCGCTCAAGGCTCGATCGGGAGTAGGGTGCACTTCTATCATCAAGCCGTCGAAGCCCATGTCGAGGGCTTGTTGCGACAGTGTGCTCACCAAGTCGCGGTTTCCCCCCATGTGGGATGGGTCCACAAGTATGGGTAAGGTGGGGCAGCGACGCTTGAGCTCCATGGGAATCTGCCATTGCGGGTCGTTACGGTAGCCGGTCGATGCCGCACTTGTGAAACCGCGATGTACGGCGGCAAGACGGCGCACACCGGCACCATGGATGCGTTGCAAGGCTCCCAACCACAGCTCCACATCTGGACTGATGGGGTTCTTGACCAATACAGCCACATCCTTCCGCTTGTTCGAGGCAATGGCATCGGCCACCTCCTGTACGGTAAAGGGGTTTGCCGTTGTGCGAGCACCGAGCCACAAAAAGTCAATTCCGCTGTCAAGAGCTGCAGTCACATGAGCCGCTGTGGCCACCTCGGTGGCGGTGAGCAGCCCGGTCTCGGTTTTAACACGTTGCAGCCAGAGCAGTCCCGCTTCACCCACACCCTCAAAACCGCCTGGATGAGTGCGCGGCTTCCATAATCCAGCACGGAACACGGCACATCCGGCAGCTGCCACGCCCTTTGCGGCAGTCAACGTTTGTTCCTCGGTTTCGGCACTGCACGGGCCGGCGATGATAATCGGTGAACCAAGTGACTCGGAGAACTCGGAAATTGTACCGAGTTCTCGCGAGTCGTTTTGCTTGTTTGTAATCATCAATACTTAGATACCCAGGTCGTGCGCAATGCGGTCGATTTTGGCATCGGCCCATTCGTTCTTGGCATCGTAGCCTTCGGCACGCTCGAGCTTGTCGTGCACTTCGATATAGAACTTGATCTTGGGCTCGGTTCCGCTGGGACGAATCGACACCTTAGTGCCATCTTCGGTATAATACTGGAGCACGTTGCTTGTGGCGGGCATGTCCATCTTGGTTGTATCGCCGGTCTTCACATCGCGCTGCTCAAGCGTGAGGAAGTCCTTGATAAGCACCACGGGGCTGCCAGCGATTTCTTTCTGCGGATTCTCGCGGAAGTTTTTCATCATCGCCACAATCTCGTCGGCACCGCTCTTGCCCGGGCGTACCACCGAGATACCGCGCTCCTTGGAATAGCCGTAGGTCATATACAACTCGATGAGCATGTCGTTCATCGACTGTCCTCGGTCTTTGGCCCATGCGGCGATTTCGCACATCAGGGGAATCGACGACACCGAGTCTTTGTCGCGCACGAAAACCTCGGGCAAGAAACCGTAACTTTCCTCGCCACCTCCCAAGTAACGGGCACTCGTGCCCTCAAGCTCGCGCATCACCGAGGCAATCCACTTGAAACCCGTGTAGCAGTCATACATCTTGATGCCCTGTGCCTTGGCAATGCGGGCAATGGTTTCGCTGGTGACGATGGTTTTCACGATGTAGTCGTTGTCGCGGTCAAGCTTGCCAAGTTCAGCGTTGCGCGTAATCAGATAGTAGTGGAAAATGAGCTGGATTTGATTACCATTCACCAGGTCATACTCGCCCTTGTTGTTCTTGAATACCACACTGATGCGGTCGGCATCGGGGTCGCTGGCCAAAGCGATGTCGGCCTGTACCTCCTCGGCCTTGGCAATGGCCATCTCCATGGCACTGCGATTTTCGGGGTTGGGGGAGTCAACGGTGGGGAAGTCGCCGCTCATCACGTCCTGTTCGAGCACGTGAATGATGTTGTCGAAGCCCCAACGTTGTATCGAGCGCGGAATGATGTCACGGCCCACGCCATGAATGGGGGTGTAAACGATTTTGAGGTCGTGATGGCGTTTGTCCACATCGGGGCTGAGCGAGAGCGTGTGGATTTGCTCGATGTACTTGCTGTCGATGTCCTCGCCAATGGTTTCAATCAACGCCGGATTGCCGGTGAACTTGATTTCGGCCACATCTTTAATACGGTTTACATGGTTGATGATGTTCACATCGTGTGGCGACACCACCTGGGCAACATCGTCCCAATAGGCCTTGTAGCCGTTGTACTCCTTGGGGTTGTGCGAGGCTGTGATGTTCACACCGCTTTGGCAGCCCAGCAAGCGGATGGCATACGACACCTCAGGCGTTGGGCGCGGACCCTCGAACAGATAAACCTTGATGCCGTTGGCCGAGAAGATGTTGGCCACCGTTTCGGCAAACAATCGGCTGTTGTTGCGCACATCATGTCCTACAACCACAGCGATTTGCGGGAGGTCTTTAAAATTTTCCTTGAGGTAGTTGGCCAAGCCTTGGGTGGCAGCTCCCACGGTGTAGATGTTCATGCGGTTGCTGCCAGCTCCCATAATGCCGCGCAGGCCGCCAGTGCCGAACTCAAGGTCTTTGTAGAAGGCTTCCACAAGGTCGGTCTTGTCGTCGGCTTCGAGCATGGCACGCACCTGTGCTTGCGTGTCGGCATCGTAGCCTTCACCGAGCCACACTTGGGCTTTCTCGGTGACTTGCTTGATTAATTGTTCGTCTTTCATTGCTCTGTTATTTAATTGATTGCATATTATCCTTTAAAGAATTGCTTCATTACTTCGATCATGGCCACATGGTCGCGGCACGAGGCGGTTTCACGTGCCGAGTGCATGGCCAGCAACGGGTTGCCCACGTCCACGCCCTCGATGTCGATTTGACCCGTGAGGATGTTGCCCAGCGTTGAACCGCCGGCCACATCGCTGTGGTTGACGAAATACTGGAACGGCACATCGGCCTGCTCGCACAGCACGCGGAAGATGGCTGCGGAATGGGCATCGCTCATATACTTGCAGTTAGCGTTGATTTTCACACACGGTCCGCCGCCCAGCACGGGGTGGTTGGTGGGATCGTATTTCTCGCCATAGTTGGGGTGGAATGCGTGGGCGTTGTCGGCCGAAATCATGAAGGACCGTGCGATGGCGCGGCCAAAGTCGTCGAAGCGTCCGCCGCCGGCCACCGTCAGGCGCACCAGCACGTTGGCCAGCACGGGTGAGCCAGCTCCTTGCTTGGTGCCGCTGCCGGTCTCTTCGTTATCGAAGATGGCCGCCACGCAGGTGGCATCGTCATCGGTGGCTTCAAGCAAGGCGGTGATGGCCGCATGGGCCATGCTCAGGTCGTCGAGACGGCCACAGGAGATGAACTCGTTGTCAAGACCAAACAGGGTAGCGCACTGCGTGTCGTAGAGCATCAGGTCGAAGTCGAGTATATCGGCCATGTCCACCTTCAGTTCGCTGGCAACCAGCTTCAGTAGCATGTTGTTGGCTTCGAGATGGTCGTTCACTTGCGCCACGATAGGGAGCATGTCCTTCTGTTTCGACAGCGAGTTGCCCTCATTCACAGCACGGTTGAAGTGGATGGCCAGGTGTGAGATGCTCATCAACGGCCGTTCCACCTTGATGAGCCGTGTCACAGGGTGCAAAGCATCTGCACCGCGCAGAATCACACGACCTGCCACCGACAAAGGACGATCGAACCAAGTGTAAAGAATAGGACCTCCATACACTTCGGTGTTCAGCTTCACGATACCACCTTCGGTAAGCATTTCGGCATGGGGCTTGATGCGGAAACAAGGCGAGTCGCTATGGGCAGCCACAATCTTGAATCCCGTTTCGGCCGGTGATTTGCGGCCCACCTTGATGGCAAACAGCGCAGAGTCGTTCTTCGTCACATAAAACCGTTCGCCGGCTTTCCACGTCATGGGGTCCTCCAGACGACGCTCGACATATCCATTCTGCTCGAGCAGCTCTTTCATCGTCTTTACCGCCAGAAAGTTGCACGGACTGGCATCCATGAATCGCAAAAGCGATTCTACATATGGGTGGGTTGTTGTCATATTAAAATATCGTTTAATGTTATCAATTGTCGGTTATTAAATCAGGAATTATACCTTACCGTGTGCAAAGCACGCAGCACATTGCACAGTGTTTGCCCCCAATAGTCGGTGAAATTCTCATAACACAGTCCAATCAGGTCGCTTTGGTCATCGCTGGTGGCATATTGCACCGCCTGAATCAGGTTGAAGAACTCTTGATACAGATCGGCCAGATTTTCCGACACCGTGGCCGAGATAGGGGTGTCGCTGTACTTCATATCGTCGCGAAACACCTCCAGATACACATCCTCGTCGGCCATCACCTGAGCGATGGTTTCGCGCACCTGGTCATAGCTTGTTTCATCGAGCGTGGACGAGATATGGGCATCGGTCATCGAGCATATGCTCAAGTCGTTAGCACTGATATAGATGCGAGGCAATAGCTTGAGCATCGATGCCACAAATGCTTTTCGGTCGTAGTTTTGTGGCAATGCCTCAATGGCCTGGCAATATTCATTCGTCAATGCAATGAACGCCAACTCATTGGGTGATAGTTGATGGCTCTCATTCATAATTACTGTTGAACACGTATCTTTACATAAAAATCAATTAACTCTTTAAGATGCGAGATGCAAGATGCAAGAGTCGCATTGCGCCGCTTGTTTACTTGTCTACTCATGACTCATCACTTACGAACAACTTGTGCCGAATCGCATATTGCTCAACGTCGTCGGGCACATAGAACCGGGCACTGTTGCCTGCGGCTATCAATTCGCGCACTGTTGTCGAAGAAATCTCGATAATTGGGGCATCAACAAGTGTTACACGTCCTTGCAGTTCTGGTGGAATCACCACATCGTATCCAAACCGAGGATAAACGAGCAATCGATGGTTGGCCACAATCGCATCGGCCTCTTTCCAGCGTTTCCAAGCTGCCCAGTTATCTGCTCCGATGAGCAGCAAAAACTCATCATCGGGAAACTTCTTTTCGAGTGCTCGCAGGGTGTCGATGGTGTAGCTTGGACGTGGCAGCTGCATCTCAAAAGCCGATGTCACCGCACCAGGGATGTGGCGGGTCACCATCTCGGTCATGCGCAGCCGGTGGGTCTCGGCGGCCAGATGCTGGCCGCTCTTGAAGGGGTTCTCGGGGGTGACCATCAGCCACAGCTGGTCCACCAATCCCTGCCTAAGCACATGGCTGGCAATGATGGCATGACCCACATGAATGGGATTAAACGAGCCGCCAAATATCCCTATCTTTTTCATAACCAAGTATCAACGATTAAACGAGCCTTCTTTCCAAATACTGAAAACTGAAAAACCGATAACTGAAATCTGAAAACTCAGAACTGAGAACTGACAACTTTCCCCGCATCTTAGTTAACAAAGTCATTAATCAGTTGCCACACTTGTTGCACAGCCTCGTCGAGCACATCGTTCACCACAGTGTGATCGAATTGCGTAGCAAACGTCATCTCATATTCAGCCTTGTTCACGCGGTTTTCGATGTCTTCAGGCGAGTCGGTGCCTCGGTTCACGAGTCGCTGACGCAGCACATCTACACTGGGCGGTTGGATAAAGATGCTCAGTGCATGGTCGCCATACAGCTTCTTGACATTGATGCCACCTTTCACATCAACATCCAGCACCACGTTGCATCCGGCATCGTTGATGCGACTGATTTCGCGCTTGAGCGTGCCATAGAATCGTCCAGGGTACACCTCCTCGTATTCGGCAAATGCGTCTTGGGCAATCTCTTCACGGAATTGCTCTTCGGTCATGAAGTAATAGTCCACACCATGCTGTTCTGCTCCTCGAATGGGGCGTGTGGTGGCCGACACCGAAAACGCCAGACACAACCGGGGATCATCAATGATGCGGCCAATAATTGTCGATTTACCCGACCCCGATGGAGCCGATATAATAATCAGTTTTCCTGTTTGTTCCATACTGCTAAAGTAATATGTCGGTTATCGTTTAACGCAAAATAGAGACTGCGAAACGGTTATTAGCCACAAAGTGGCACGATACAGCTCTTGCATCTCGCATCTTTACAAAACATTCAGCACCTGCTCTTTGATTTGCTCCAGATGGTCCTTCATGCGCACCACAAGCTTTTGCAGCTCGGCTTGGTTGGCTTTCGAGCCCAAGGTGTTGATTTCGCGGCCCATTTCCTGCGCGATAAAGCCCAGTTTCTTGCCCTGGCCGCTTTCGCCATGAAGCGTGTCGAGGAAATAAGTGAGGTGGTTTTGCAAGCGGATTTTTTCCTCAGTTATATCGAGTTTCTCGATATAGTAAATCAGTTCCTGCTCCAAGCGGTTGTTGTCATATTCCACCCCTTCAAGCATGGCCAAAGCATCGGTGATACGCGCCTTAATTTTCTCAATTCGCGACTGTTCATATTGAGGCACTTCATCGAGCAGCTGCTGGATGGCTGCGATTTTTTCTTCAAAGAATCGCTCCAGCCTGTCGCCTTCTTGCCGGCGGAACGCTCCCAGAGGGTCGAGGGCTTCTTTCACCACTCGACTCAGCATCTCGCTCTCGGCAGGGTCGAGGGTGTCGGTAACGCTTTCACTGGTTATGGCGTCGGGCAGACGCAGCAGCGTGGCATACCAGTCGTCGGGTAGAGCAATGCCCAGCGTGCGCGAAGCCTCCTCGAGTTGAGCCTTATAACAGGCCAACATCGGCACATTCACCTTCGTCGATGCTTGTGTTCCGTCGCACTCACAACTCACTGTTAGTTCCACCTTGCCACGAAGCAGCATTTGCGACACCATCTTGCGCAACTCCAATTCCACCTCGCGATAAGGTTGAGGCATGCGCACCGACAGGTCGAGCTGCTTGCTGTTGAGCGATTTGACTTCGGCGGTGATTTTGTGAATTCCCACTGTGGCAGTGGCCTTGCCAAATCCTGTCATCGATAATATCATATCAGTCCATTTTGGGGGTCATCGAATAAATATTGCAAATTTACAGCTTTTTTCGGCTCGCACCGCTATGTGGAGGGCGAAAAAATCAAAAAAAAGTATAATTCCATCAACTTACCGAAAGAAAACGCCTTCCCAACGGCCATGGCATTATACTTTTTTGTAATTTTGTGGTCTGATTGAAATAGAATGGCAACACTGTTGAATATCGAGACATCGACCGACGTCTGTTCGGTGGCTCTCACTGCCGATGGGCAGGTGCTCGACCACCACGAGAACTACGAGGGTCAGACACACTCCACGTTGTTGAGTGCTTTTGTGCGCGATGCGTTGCACTACGTCCGTTCGCGCGAAATGCATCTCGATGCTGTGGCTGTGAGTCTGGGGCCAGGGTCCTACACGGGATTGCGCATCGGCCTGAGCGAGGCTAAAGGTGTGGCTTTCGGGCTGGGAATACCGCTCATCGGGGTGGGGACGTTGCCGTTGCTCACCGTAAGTGCGATGTTTGCCGACTTTTATGACGATCACGCGCTCTTCGCACCCATGATTGATGCGCGGCGTATGGAGGTTTACACTGCAGTCTATAATTCGGCCCTCACGCCGCTGATCGAGCCGCAGCCCATGATTCTCGACAGCAACACAATGGCCGACCTGCTCAACCGGCACACAATGGTGTTCATCGGCAACGGAGCGGCCAAGGCACAGCAGGTGATTCAACACGCCAATGCCATATTCAAACCCGAGGTGAAACCTGTAGCGCTCGATATGATGGCTCTTGCCGAGAAAGCTTTCCGAGAACGAGACTTCATCGATGTGGCCTATTCAACACCGCTCTATCTCAAAGAGTTTCAGGCAATCAAGCCGAAAAACAAGGTGCTTGAAAACGTGTGATAACTATCGTGATAGGCGCATTCAGTTTTTAGTAATTTAAAACCACAAACAACAAAGTGCTGATATACAATTCGCAACTCAAGAAACTGGTGCTTCCCGAATATGGGCGCAACATCCAGCAAATGGTGGACCACTGCCTAACCCTCAGCGACCGCGAGCAACGCAACCGCTGTGCCTTCACCATCGTGGCCATCATGGACAACATGTTCCCCGAATTGCGCAAGGAGGCTGATTACAAGCAGAAACTTTGGGACCACCTTGCCATCATGAGCGACTTCAAGCTCGATGTCGACTACCCCTATCCGGTGGTGCAACGCGAGCGTCTCGACACCAAGCCCGAGGCGGTGCCCTACCAGCTCGTGCCCATTCGCTATCGCCACTACGGCAAGATTATCGAGCGCATGATTGAGCGGGCCACGCAATATCCCGAGGGCGACGAGCGAGATGCGCTTGTCATGCTGCTGGCCAACCATATGAAGAAATCGATTTGCCAAATCAGCAACGAGGTAGTGGAAGATGCCAAGATTTTCAACGATTTGGCACACTATTCTCATGGTGCCATCGTTCTTAATCCAGCTACTCATGCGTTACATGAGTTCCAAATTGCCCCCGTACCACAGCAGGGCAAGAAAAAGAAAAAGAAATGATCACCCGCGACCAGCTCATCGAAATCGGGCTCTTCAACAAACCCCATGGTGTGAACGGCGAGGTGTCGGCTACACTCGACATCGATGCCGCGCATCTTGCTGGATGCTCGTGCCTGATAGCCGAAATTGACGGCATTTTTGTGCCATTCTTTGTCAACAACTTTCGGGGCAAGGGTGCCGGAAAGGTGTTGCTCACCATCGATGGCCTGGATAGCGACACCGAAGCTGCCATGCTGGCCACACACGAGGCCTATGTGCTTAAGACCGATTTCGAACGCTTGGCCATCGACGATGACGATGATGCTTACCCGCTCGACTTTTTCATCGGTTTCACAGTCAAAGATGGCGATTTGCCAGTGGGCGAGATTGTCGACATCAACGATGACACCGACAATGTGCTTTTTGTGGTGCAACGTGCCGATGGTTCGCTGGTGCAACTGCCGGCTGTCGATGATTTGATTGATGAAATCGACGCCGAGAATCAAACACTGATCATGGACCTGCCAACCGGCATTTTAGATATTTGAACACATTAAATGAATTGATGATTGCATATGAAGATTTATGACGAAAACGATGCTATCGACTTCATCAAGCAAAATGTCCCCGAAGCCAGTAGTTATAGTTTCGATGATTTGATTTTGGTCATCGACACGATGTTTGATTTCTACGATAGGATCGACGATGATGAGGAAGCGGACGAGTCTGTCGACGTCGACCAAATGGCCGATTACATCATGCGCGATTTGGCCCGCTTCGACAGCCCCATTACACGCGACCACATGGCTGCCATCGTGAAGGCGGAACTGGACTACGAAGCCACATTGGATCTTGGCGATGACGACGAATCTTAATTTGAAGTGACATGAAAGTGCTGAAAAATTTGCTTTATGTGCTTTTGTTGTTGGCTGTGGCAATGCCTCAGCTAGCCGACGCACGCAAGAAGAAAGTCGATATTTACGACCTCTCGCTCGACGACAATCTTGAACTGCCCGAAATCAACAACGACAAACAGGCCGACCGCGTGCAAGAATATCAATATAAAGTGGCTGTTGAACTGAAGAAGGCAAGCTACGACGTTGAGCTCATGCGCGACGATGAAGTGATTGTTGTCACCATCCCCGCCAGTAGGCTTTTTGCGGCCAACGACACCGTGCTCACCGATGTGGGGGCCAAGTTGCTCGCTCCGCTCACACGCTACCTCAAGAATCCGGGGTTCTACAAGATGCTTCTGGTCATGCATAGCGACAATACCGGCAGCGATAAGTACACCCTCAATCTCACACGGCAGCGTGTCAATGCCGTTTACGACTGGTTCGACGAAAAGTCAAGCGTCGATTTCGTGGTACCCTACGCCCTTGGCGACACCGACCCCATCACCGACAACAACTCGATGGACTCGCGCAAGCGCAACCGGAGACTCGATATCTACCTCGTTCCCGAAGAAGTGATGATTAACCAAGCCAAAAAAGGCAAAATCAACATCAATCTCATTACCAAGTGATACAAGAACCGAGAAGCGAGAACCAAGACATAGGGTACAACCACTTAGAATCCTTAGAGGCCATAGACTCCCTATTTCGCGTTAGTCCCCAATCAAAACTGAAAACTGAAAACCGATAACAGACAACAAATAATGGCAAAAGAACTTAAAAACCTAACAAAGCGTAGCGAGAACTACTCGCAATGGTATAACGAACTCGTTGTGAAAGCCGACCTCGCCGAGCAGTCGGCCGTGCGCGGCTGCATGGTCATCAAGCCCTATGGCTATGCTATCTGGGAAAAAATGCAGCGGCAGCTCGACGACATGTTCAAACTGACGGGCGTGCAGAATGCCTACTTCCCCTTGCTCATTCCCAAGTCGTTTCTCAGTCGCGAAGCCGAGCATGTAGAGGGATTCGCCAAGGAGTGTGCCGTTGTCACCCATCACCGACTCAAAAACGACCCCGATGGCAAGGGAGTTGTTGTTGACCCCGATGCGCGGCTCGAAGAGGAACTGATTATTCGCCCCACTTCCGAGACCATCATCTGGAACACCTACAAGAACTGGGTGAGTTCATGGCGCGACCTGCCAGTGCTCTGCAACCAGTGGTGCAACGTCATGCGCTGGGAGATGCGCACGCGTCTGTTCCTGCGCACGGCCGAGTTCCTTTGGCAAGAGGGGCACACCGCACATGCCACACGCGACGAGGCCGAACAACGTGCCATTCAAATGCTCAACGTCTATGCCGACTTTGCCGAGAAATACATGGCTCTGCCGGTCATCAAGGGCATCAAAACCGCCAACGAACGCTTTGCTGGTGCTCTTGAGACCTATACCATCGAAGCCATGATGCAGGATGGTAAAGCACTCCAGAGCGGCACATCGCATTTCCTGGGACAGAACTTCGCCAAGGCTTTCGATGTGAAATATATTAATAAGGAGAACACGCTCGACTATGTGTGGGCCACCTCGTGGGGCGTTTCCACACGCCTGATTGGTGCTTTGATCATGACCCACAGCGATGACAACGGTCTGGTGCTGCCACCGCACTTGGCTCCCATCCAGGTGGTGATTGTGCCCGTTTACAAAACCGACGACCAGCTGCAGGCCATCAATGCCGTGGTCGAACCCATCGTCAGTAATCTGCAAGCTTTGGGTGTCTCGGTCAAGTACGACAACGCCGACAACAAGCGGCCAGGCTTCAAATTTGCCGACTACGAGCTCAAGGGCGTTCCCGTGCGCTTGGTGCTTGGCGCACGCGACATCGAGAATGGCACGGTCGAGGTCATGCGCCGCGACACGCTCGAGAAGCACGAGGCTCCGCTGCAGGGCATCGAACAGTATGTCAAAAACCTGCTTGAGGACATTCAGCAGGGCATCTTCGTCAAAGCACTGCGCCAGCGCGAGGCTATGACCTATCGCGTTGATACTTGGGACGAGTTCAAGGCACAGATCGAAAAAGGCGGTTTCTTGCTTGCACACTGGGACGGCACCACCGAGACCGAAGAGAAAATCAAGGAGGAGACCAAGGCCACCATTCGATGCATCCCATTGGATGCTCCCGAAGAGCCAGGACGTTGCATCTACACAGGCAAGCCCAGCACGCGCCGCGTGATTTTCGCACGCAACTACTAAGTCACCTGTTTACTCCCTCTTAAAATCAGTAGTAATCATGTTCAACGAGAAAGATTTAGCCATGCTCGAGAGTCGTGGCGTAACTCCCGCACAGGTCGAGGCTCAGCTCGAGCGTTTCAAAACCGGTTTCCCCTATCTGCGTGTTCAGGCCGCTGCCAGTGTGGGCAACGGCATCATGCAGCCCACCATGCGCGACGAGCAGCACTACATCAAGCTGTGGAATAAATTCTTGCAGTCGGGTGGGGTGGTCGAAAAGATGGTTCCCGCTTCGGGTGCCGCCTCACGCATGTTCAAGGATCTTTTTGCCTTTGCCGACAGGGCCGACGGAGTGCCCACCAAGCAGTCCGAACTGGACTTCTTTGCCGGACTACGCAATTTCGCCTTCTATCCCTTGCTGGCCAAAGCCTGCGTGCGACTTCACGGCCTTAACCCAGCCGAACTGGTAGAAGCCGGACGCCATGTCGACGTGGTGAAGACGCTTCTCGGTGCCGAGGGACTCAACTATGGCGCACTGCCCAAGGGACTGCTCAAATTCCACAAATCGCCTGGCGGAGTGCATACGCCTGTGGAGGAGCACCTTGAAGAAGGAGCTCAATACGCAGCCGGAGCCGACCGCGTGGCAAGGCTACACTTCACCGTGTCGCATGAACATCGGGAACTTTTCGAACGCCTGCTGGCCGAGAAATTAGCGCACATCGAGGCCGTGTGGGGGGTGTCACTGCAAGTCACTCTTTCGGAACAGAAACCCGCCACCGACACCATCGCTGCCAACACCGATGGCACGCCGTGCCGCGATGCTCAGGGCAACCTCTTCTTCCGCCCTGCCGGACATGGGGCACTCATCGAGAACCTCAACGACCGCGATGCCGATGTCATCTTCCTCAAGAATATCGACAACGTGGTGCCACAGAGTCTGCGTTCCACCACCACACGCTACAAGAAGGTGATTGGCGGTCTGCTCATCGACGTGCAGCGCCATGTGGCACGCATGGTGGGTGAACTCGAGCAAGGCGTTCCCGCCCGCAAACGATTGGACGAGATGCTGCACTATCTAGAGCACACGCTGTGCACGCGCTGCGAAGCAACAGCCACTATGGACGATACCGCTCTGGCACAATACCTGCTGGGCAAGTTCAATCGTCCGTTGCGCGTGTGTGGCATGGTGCGCAACGAGGGCGAGCCGGGCGGAGGACCGTATCTGGCTTATAATGCCGACGGCAGCTGCTCTCCGCAGATTCTTGAGGCAGCACAGATCGACCACAACAATCCCGAAGCGATGGCACTCATGGCGGGAGGCACGCACTTCAACCCCGTCGACTTGGTGTGCTACATCCGCGACACCCATGGCAAGAAATTCGACCTCAGGAAGTATGTCGACCCCGAAACAGGCCTCATCAGCGAGAAATCGCTTGCCGGTGTGCCCATCCGCGCCCTTGAGCTTCCAGGACTCTGGAACGGCTCGATGAGCGACTGGAACACACTCTTTGTCGAGGTTCCCGCCGAGACCTTCAACCCCGTCAAGACCGTCAACGACCTCCTGCGCCCAGCACATCTGGGATAAAGCTGATAGAACCGAGAACCAAGAACCGAGAACCAAGCCCCAGGGTCTCACTAAACCTTGAGGCCTCCCCAAGCCCCTGCGGAGGAGCTTACAAAGACGCAGAAAGTAGAGCCCCTCCAGGTTCGGCTGAAGGCCGAAGCAAGAATCGAGAACCAATTCCCCTCCTAGGAGGGGTTAGGGAAGGTCGGTTCAGATTGCCTAGTTAGGGGAGGCCATCTCATCTCTCATAACCCATCACTCGTAACTCGTAAC
>JAFYCU010000149.1 GCA_017545095.1 Muribaculaceae bacterium
ATGCACAATGCACAATGCACAATTTTTTAGCTACAAGCTACGAGCTACGAGCTACAAGTAAACGAGAAAACAAGCGTCTTTTGAACACTCGAGCCGAGCATTCGAGCAATCCTAAAAATGGAGTCAGAGATGCTTGAGCAACTGCTGGAGGGTTTCGGGCTCGTTGGTGGTGATGAAGTCGATGCCCTGGTCGATGCACCACTGCATGGTGGGGGTGTCGTTCACCGTCCAGGCGTTGGTTTTCAAGCCCAACTGGTGGCTCTGGGCCACCCATTCGGGGTGGCGCTGGAACACGCTGTAGTGATAGTCGGCCCCTGCTGCGCCCAGCTGCTTGAGGGTGGTCGGTGGCAGCTCGCCATTCAGGTAATACACCTCGGTGCCACGCGGTGTCTGCTGGATGAGCAGGCGCATGCCGGGATAGGAAAAGGTGATGTAGGTCACACGGTTTTCCATACCATATTTCTTGAACAGCTTGAGCAGCTTTTTCACGGCCTGAGCCTCCTGCTGCTTGTTGTCGTGCGGTTTCAGCTCGCACACCAGCTGCAAGGTGGTGCCGCGCGCCACTTGCATCAGCTCGTCGAGCGTGGGAATGCGTTCGCCATTGGGGAGCCGCTGGTCGCGCACCTCGCTGGCGCGGGCATTCTGAATCTCAATGCCGTTGATGGTCTCGTCGTGGTTCACAAAGAGCACTCCGTCGCGCGACATCCACACGTCGAACTCGGTGCCCCAGCAGCCGATGCTGTCGGCCTTGACGAGCGAGCGACGCGAGTTCTGAGCCGAGCCTTGGGCTTTCCAATAGCCACGGTGTGCCACCACCTGCGTCTGTGCCAGCGCACACAGCGGCAGGCACAGCAAGATGAGAAGGAATAGTTGCTTTTTCATTTTTCTGACTGATTATTTTGGGCCGCGATGGAATCGCGGCTTACGGGTTAAGGGAATCCTTTTTTTGACCGCGATGGCATTGCGTCTTGCGGGTTAATGTTCAATATTCTTCACGCGTAGCTGCCAGAAAGCCACGGCCGAAGCGGCGGCCACATTGAGCGAATCCACGCCGTGCGCCATGGGAATGCGCACCACATAGTCGGCCTCGTGAATCACGTTGCGTGCCAGCCCGTCGCCCTCGGTACCCATGATGATGGCCAGTCGCGGCTCACGGCACAGCACGGGATGGTCGAGTGGCACCGAATCGTGGGTCAACGCCATGGCAGCCGTGCGGAATCCCAGCTCGCGGAGCGAGGCAATGGGAGCCTCAAGCCAAGTCCAGGGCACGAGGAACACCGAGCCCATCGACACGCGCACGGCTCGTCGGTTGAGCGGGTCGCATGCGGTGGGCGTGAGCAGCACGGCATCGATGTCCAAAGCGGCTGCCGAGCGGAAAATGGCCCCAATGTTGGTGGTATCGGTCACCCCGTCGATCACCACCACGCGCCGGGCATCACGGCACACCTGCTCCATCGCTGGCGGTGCAGACCGCCGCATGGCGCACAGCACACCGCGTGTGAGCGTGTACCCCGTGAGGGCCGCCAGCAAGTCGCGCTCGCCAGTATAGACGGGGATGTCGCCACAACGGGCAATGATGTGTGCCGCATCACCGGTGATGTGTCGCTGCTCGCACAGCAGCGACACCGGCTCATACCCCGCATCCAGAGCCACATCAATCACTTTGGGACTCTCGGCAATGAAAAGCCCCTTCTCCGGCTCCAAACGGTTGCGGAGCTGCGCCTCGGTGAGCGTGCTGAACACCTCCACCCCTGGCTGCGTGAGTGATGTGACTTCGATAATCATTTTGAGATGCGAGATGCAAGATCCGAGATGGCTTACGCAAATATAGGGGACGATGGGAATAGATGGGGAACATTGGGGTATGTTCCTCACGGGCGTTAGCGAGCTGTCTAAACCTCGTAGTGCTGGAACAGGAAATCGTTGTAGGGGAAGCGCTCGGTGTGGATGATGCGTGCCTTGTCGTAGAGGAGCTGCTTGAGTTCGGTGATATTGTGCTGATGTTTGGCACTGATAAACACACAATTACCTGCCATGCGTGCCATCCAGGTGTCCTTGAGTTCGTCGAGCGAAATGTTCTCGCGCTGGCGCGGCGTGAGGTCGTCTTCGTCCTTGGGCGTGTAGGAGAACTGGTCCACCTTGTTAAACACCATAATCATCTCCTTGCCGGCGGCATTGCACACCTCTTGCAGGGTGCGATTCACCACCTCGACCTGGTCTTCGAACTGCGGGTGGCTGATATCCACCACATGCACGAGCAGGTCGGCATCACGCACCTCGTCGAGCGTGCTTTTGAACGACTCCACCAGATGGGTAGGCAGCTTGCGGATAAACCCCACCGTGTCGGTGAGCAGGAATGGCAGGTTGTCGATAACCACCTTTCGCACCGTGGTGTCGAGCGTGGCAAAGAGCTTGTTTTCGGCAAACACATCGCTCTTGCTGAGCACATTCATGAGTGTGGACTTGCCCACATTGGTGTAGCCCACGAGTGCCACGCGGGTGAGTTTGCCCCGGTTTTTGCGCTGAATCACCTTTTGCTTGTCGAGGTCGGCAAGTCGCTGCTTGAGCAAGGCTATTTTCGTCTTGATGATGCGGCGGTCGGTCTCGATTTGCGTCTCGCCCGGTCCGCGCATGCCGATGCCGCCACGCTGCCGCTCCAAGTGAGTCCACAAGCCGGTGAGTCGCGGCAACAGATATTGGTATTGCGCCAGCTCCACCTGCATCTTGGCATTGGCCGTCTGTGCGCGCTTGGCAAAGATGTCGAGGATGAGGCTTGTGCGGTCGAGCACCTTGACCCTGGCAGCCTTTTCGATGAAAGCGATTTGCTTGGGCGAGAGGTCGTCGTCGAAGATAATGAGACTCACCTCATGCTCATCGACATAAGCCACGATTTCCTCGAGTTTGCCTTTGCCCACATAGCTGGTGCTGTTGGGGGCGTCGATGCGCTGTACGAAGCGGCGCACGGTCTCGGCTCCGGCCGTGTGGGCCAGGAACTCCAGCTCATCGAGATATTCCATCGTCTTGGTCTCGGGCTGCTGGGGCGTGATCAGGCCCACCAGCACCGCCTGCTCCTGCTCGATGGCATTGATGTCGCGTTTCTTATCGTCGATTAAACCCATAGAGATGCAAGATGCGAGATGCGAGATGCAAGATTCAAGATGCGCATTGCGGCTCTTGCATCTTGCGTCTAATCATTTTTTAGCCACCTTGGTGTAGCGCTTGTTCAGTCCTTCTACCACCTCGTCGGTCACGTCATATTTCGGGTCGATATAGAGCGTGGCCTCCTTCTTGAGCACCATGTCGTAGCCCTTTTGACGTGCATATTCCTTCATGAAGTTGTTGATGGAGTCGAGCAACTGCTGCTGGCTCTGCCCCAGTTCGTTCTGGATGTTTTGCTGCAGATTTCCCAAATAGCTCTCGGCCTCGCGCTGTTTCTTGGCCAGCGTGGCCTGGTCGGCATTGAAGCTCTCCTCACTCAGGTAGCCGTTGTTTTTGTATTTGGTCTGCATTTGGTCTGCAAACTTGTTGATATCGTTGCTGCGCTGCTGCTGAGCGGCATCAAACTGGTTCTGCTTGCGGAGCATGGCTTCGTTGATGTCCTTGGCCAGGTTGTAGTGTTCCAGAATGGTGTCGACATCCACATAACGGATGGTCATCTTTTCCATGGCTTGGGTGTTTCCACCAGCGGCGGGAGCGGCGGATTTCTGGGGTTTCTGATTGCAGGACAAGGCCAGCAGCATCATAGCGACAACAGTCGCCAGCGTTGTGAATCTGTTGAAGTTCATTGCAGTTGTTTGAGGTATATACCTTATTATAATATATTAGTTAAAAAAATTCGAGTCGTTGGCGCAAGTGATGCCCCGCTTTCTCATCTCCGGGTTGCTGTGAATGTGTGTGTTGGGGAAGCGTCCGCCGCGTGTGAAGAAAATTTTCACGCCAAGCAGGAGCACCGCCACCAACAATAAAGCCACCGTGAACAATAAAGTTGCCATCGTTTGCGTTAATTTAACATCGCCTAAAAAGCCGTGCCGTGATGCACGAAGAGGCTTTTTGTGCTTTTTGCTGCAAATATAGCGCAGTTTTGCGGAATTTTGCAGCATGGTTCAAAACTTTTTTGTAACTTAGCACGTCAAAAGGCGATGATTTAACAAACTTTCGCCCCATGAAAGAATAACTAACATTTAACCCTTTAAAAATAACCGAACTATGACAGTAAGAGAATTGAAACCGACTCGCGTGTGGGAAATCTTCGACGACATCACCAAGGTGCCCCGTCCCTCGGGCCGTCTCGACAAAATCCGCCAGTGGCTTGTGGACTTCGCCAAGAAGCACAACCTGGAGTACAAAGTTGACGAAGTGGGCAACGTGGCCATGTTCCGTCCGGCCGCTCCGGGCTTTGAGAACGTGCCCGGCGTGGTGATGCAGGGTCACATGGACATGGTGGCCGAGAAAGCCGCCAGCTCGAAGCACGACTTCGACAACGACCCCATCGAGACCATCGTAGATGGCGAGTGGGTGCGCGCCAACAACACCACTCTGGGAGCCGACGACGGCATGGGCCTGGCCATCGCCTTGGCCGCCATCACCGACCCCGACATCAAGTGCGGCCCGCTGGAGGCCCTGGCCACCGTTGACGAGGAGACCGGCCTGACCGGCGCCAGCAACATCAAGGGCGACATGCTCCAGGGCAAGTACCTGCTCAACCTCGACAGCGAGGACGACGGCGTGATCACCGTGGGCTGCGCAGGCGGCTTGGTTTCGATTTTCAAGTTCAACTACAAGTCCGTGGCAGCTCCCGCCGACCGCATCTACTTCAAGGTGGGCATGGAGAAATTCCACGGCGGCCACTCGGGCACCGACATCGACAAGGGCTTTGCCAGTGCCACCAAACTCATTGCACGCCTGCTGTGCAACCTGGGTATCGACTATGAGCTGGCCTGCATCGACAGCGGCAACCTGCACAACGCCATCGCCTTCAACGCTGTGGCCGTGATCGGCATCAAGCCCGAGGACAAGGAGAAACTCGCCGTGGCCTTCAACACCTTTGTGGCCGATGTGAAGAACGAGTATCACGTGACCGAGAAAGCCGTGGAGTTCTTCTGCGAGAGCGTGGACAAACCCGAGACGGTGATCGACCGCGACACCGCCTGCCGCGTGCTGCGAGCCGTGTATGCCGCCCCGCACGGAGTGACCTCGATGAGCATGGAGATCAAGGGCTTGGTCGAGACCTCAACCAATTTGGCCAGCATCAAGATGCGCGAGGGCAACCAGCTGGTGGTGGAATCCTTCTCGCGCTCGTCGGTGGAGAGCCGCAAGCAGGACCTGGTGAACCAAATCGAGACCGTGTTCCGCATGGCTGGAGCCGACGAGGTGGAGCGCGACGGCGACTATCAGGGCTGGGAACCCCGCATGGACAGCCACATCCTGCAAGTGGCCGTTGAATGCTGGGAGCGCCTCTACGGCGTGAAGCCCGTGGTGGAAGCCATCCACGCCGGCCTGGAGTGCGGCCTGTTCCTGCAAGCCGCCCCGCACATGGACATGATTTCCTACGGCCCCACGCTGCAGGATGTGCACTCGCCCGCCGAGCGCTGCCACATCCCCGCCGTGCAGAAGGGTTGGGATTTCACCGTGGCCATCCTCAACGACGTGGCCGCTGGCAAGTGACACACGCCGTGAGCTGAAGAACAACGAGGGCGCAACTCGGCAGAGTCGCGCCCTCGTTTTGTTCATGTGGAGCACTATCACATCAGTCCACGAGCACGAGGCGAAGGCCATAGCCGGGCTGCCGGTAATCCTTGACGTTTGATGCACGGCCAATAGGCGTGCAGAACCAGTGCGAATAGGGGAAACTGTCTTTGGAAGCGCCACGACTCACGCGATAGTCGGCGGAATTGCTGCCCGAAGCCATCAGACTGCCACCAGCCATTTCGGGGTCGGTCTGCGAATCCTCGGTGTAGTAACGCGCCTGGTCCAGACACCACTCCTGCACGTTGCCGGCCATGTCGTAGATGCCCAACTCGTTGGGCTTGAGGGTCTTGGGTTCCTTAAGCGGCTGTTCGTAGCCGGTCGTGGGGCCGTGCACATTGGCCACCTCATACACATTGTCGCCGCCGGGGAAGATGTAATCCTGGCTCTTGGTGCCGCCGCGTGCGGCATATTCCCACTGTGCCTCGGTGGGCAGGCGGAAGGTGCGGCCGGTGGCGGCGCTCAGACGGTTGGCAAACGCCACGGCCTGATTCCAGGTGCAGTATTGCTCAGGGTAGGCGTTGTTGCGCGTTTTCACCCACGAGCTGTAGTAATAATCGCCTTCATCGGGCACTGTCTCATCGCCCATCAGTGCGTAGAACAGTCCCTGAATCACTTCGGTTTCCATGATTTTGTAGGAGGTGAGCGTCACCTCGTGGGCCGGCTTGGAGTAATTCAGGTTTCGGTTCAAAGCGTTCAGATAGGGGGCATAATCGGCCAGTTCCACGATTCGGCTCTCGCCACCCATGGTGAACGTGCCGCCCTCGACGTAAATCACCTTGAACTCCACACCCTCGACGGTGAAGGTCTCGTCCTCGGGGGTGACGCCCCCGGGCACCAGGCCCAGTAGCACGTTGATGACCAGGTTCAGGTCGTCCACGTCCACCCGACCGTCGTGGTTGGCGTCGCAGTCCAGCCCGGTCTCCTTGCCGAGCATCTGGTTGATGATCATGTTCACGTCGTCGATGTCGGCAGTGCCGTCACCGGTCACATCGCCGGTGGCCGCCGAGGCCATCACCGGCAGGCACAGCATGGCCACCGAAGCAATGAGTTGTTTGTAGATTCTCTTCATAATACTGATCAATTAGAATATGTAGCTGCTGGCATGGCTCCACTTGAGATCCGTGCCAATTGATTTCGCGGGCAAAATTAATGCATTAAGTCCATTGGCAAGCTATCATTTTCGCAAAAAGTATTCTCAAAAGGGTGATTTCACGCATTTTTTGCGAATATGAGAATTTTTTGCGAATTTGAGAGTAGAAATTCAATTCATAGCTGGGTTGGTGGGCCAGTTGAGCCACAGGCGGTAGCGGTCGCCAAAGCGCGCCACGGCCTTGTTCCACAATTGCTCCTGAGGTTCGGTCAGCAACGCTGCGCCATGGCAGCCGTCGAGCACCACCCAGTCGTGGCGGGCAAGTTCATCGGCGAGCTGCCCGCGCTCCCATCCGCTGTAGCCCACGAACAACCGCACATGCGAAGCCAGATTATCGCGCGTGGCCAGCAATCGCCCCAGGGTCTCGAAGTCGCCACCTATATGTAATCCGCTGTCGCCTATGGCCTCGCCTCCTGTCATCACCGTTGGTGGCAGGTCGTGGACAAAGAGCAGCTCATCGGTTTTCACCGGTCCTCCTAAATAAATAGGTATATCGGCATTAGCCGGCAGCATGTGCTCGACCATGCCATCAAGCAGCCGCCCGGCAGTGAGATGGGTGATGCGATTGAGAATCAAGCCCATGGAGCCTTCACCCCCATGTTCCACCACCAGTATCACCGAGCGACCGAAGCAGAAGTCGTCGATGGTGGGTCGCGCCACAAGCAACGACCCGGCAACCGGCTCTGGCTGCACGTCGTGAAGATTGAAAATATCGTCAATTTCTTTCATCACTGCAAAATTAGTCATTCCCTGCCAATGACGCAAATATTTTGGCACGATTTTCGTTATATAGGATAGAAGCCACGAGCTACAAGTTATATTTAGAGACCTTAAAGACTCTAAAGACCTTAAAGGCTTAAAAAACAACTTTGAAACTACAGCAAAGCATGAAGGTATTGAAATTTGGAGGCACATCGGTGGGTTCGATCGAGAGCCTGCGCCATGTGAAAGAGATAGTGGAGTCGTGTCCGGGTCAGGTGATGGTGGTGGTGAGTGCGCTGGGCGGAGTCACCAATCAACTCATCGAGATGACCAACATGTCAATTGCCCGTGACACGCACTACGAGGCCCTGCTGGAGCAGGTGCGCCAGCGGCATCTCGATGTGATTGCCGGCGTGGTGCCCGAACCGCTGCAAGGGCAGTGCAACACCATCGTGGAGCAGTTTATCGACGGCAACCTGCGGTCGTTCTACTCGATGCTCTGCCTGAACACCGACCTGCGCGAGGCTGACATCATGCGCATCAAAGATGCCATTGTGGCACACGGCGAAATCATGTCGAGTGCCATTGTGTCGTGCCTGATCCAAGACGCCGAGCCGCACTTCTCGCCCAACTTCATCAAAACGCATCTGGTGGACGGGCGGCACATCCTGGATGCCGACCTCACGCGCCAGCTCATCGCCAAAGAGTTGGGCAACTGCCTGGCACAGCGGGTGGTGATGCAGGGTTTTATCGCCGATGATGCCGACACAGGCCACA
This sequence comes from Muribaculaceae bacterium, assembly GCA_017545095.1. The sequence goes on from JAFYCU010000149.1 coordinate 8,378, forward strand.
AGACCAACCTGGGTCGCGGCGGCAGCGACTACACCGCCGCGCTGGTGGCCGCAGCCCTCGATGCCGAAAGCCTGGAGATATGGACCGATGTGGACGGCTTCATGACCGCCGACCCGCGCACACATCCCGAAGCCACTGTGATTCCCGAGATGACCTATGCCCAAGCGCAACAGATGTGCGATGCCGGTGCAAAGGTCATCTACGCCCCCACGCTGCACCCCGTGGCCGAACGCCACATCCCCGTGTGGGTGAAAAACACGTTCAACCCCTCCGCCCCCGGAACCGTCATCAACTGAATGAGATACTACAACACCAACAACCGCAGCGAAACCGTCACCCTGGAGGAGGCCATCTTCAAGGGCATGGCCACCGACGGCGGACTGTATATGCCCGAGCGCATTGTGCGCATGCCGCAGGCGTTTGTCAACAACATGAAGAGCATGACGCTGCCCGAGATAGGCTTTGCGCTGGCCAACTTCGCCCTGCAGGGTGATGTGGAGCCCGATGTACTGCACGACATCGTGTACGACACGCTCAACTTCCCCATACCGCTGCGCCATGTGGCCGACCGGCACTATGCACTGGAGCTGTTCCACGGCCCCACCATGGCCTTCAAAGACGTTGGGGCACGCTTCATGGCCCGGCTCATGGCCTACTTCAACAGCCGCCGCCCCGGCCGACACGTGAGCGTGATTGTGCCCACCTCGGGCGACACCGGTAGCGCCGTGGCCAACGGCTTCGCCCATGTGCCCGGCGTGCACGTGTATGTGCTCTACCCATGCAACAAGGTGAGCAATGTGCAGGAAGCCCAATTCGCCGCCATTGGCGGCAATGTCACTGCCATTGAAGTGAACGGCACCTTCGACGAGTGCAAGCAGCTCGCCGAGCAAGCCTTTCTGGACCGCGACCTAAACCGGCGGCTCACGCTCACCAGCGCCACCACCATCAACGTGGCACGCCTGCTGCCGCAGACGTTCTACTACTTCTGGGCCTACGCCCAACTGCTACAGCAAGGGCACGATGGCAACGGACTGGTGATGGCCGTGCCGTGCGCCAACCTGGGCAACCTGGCCTCGGGCTTGATGGCACGGGCCATGGGACTGCCCGTGAAACGCTTCATCTCGGTCGAGAACGACAACAACATCTTCTATAATTACGTGGTCACCGGGCAATTCACCCCCCGGCCATCAGTGACCAGCATAGCCCCGGCGCTGGATGCCGGCAACCCCACCAACTTTGCCCGTATCACCGCATTGCTGGGCGATGTGGAACACGTGCGTAAGGCGGTGCATGCGCTGAGCTACAGCGATGCCGACATCCTCGACACCATTGCCCGCGTGCACCGCGAGCACGGCTACCTGCTCGACCCGCAGAGTGCCATCGCCTGGCGGGGCATGGAAGTCGACCTGCAGCCCGGCGAAACGGGCATCACCCTGGCCACCGCCCACCCAGCCAAGTTCAGTGCCCCCGTCGAGGCCGCCATAGGTCAGCCTGTGCCCATGCCGCTGCAACTGGTGCGGTTCATGCAAGGCACGCGACACGTGACACCGCTCAAAAACGGCTACACATCGCTGCGAAAGTTTCTGCTCGAGAATGCTTCGTAACCATCATGGGCCTTTTTACGAAAAATTTGATGTAACAGCCGCCGAGTCACTTTCAATCTCTCATCAAAAAAAGCAAAGAACGAAAAAAATTTTTTTGCACAATCGTTTTGCCAATTCAAAAATAGTGAGTAATATTGTGGTCGAAAAAGCAAACGAACAATGGCATTCAACCCCAATGGGCTGATTATCAAAACCTTAACGTTTTGCATGCAAAATGCCAATCACTCATCAAAAACGCGAGAAACGGACTACAAATAAATAATTAACCCTATTTAACTATTAATTTTTCAAAAAAAATTATGAAGTTCAAATCATTACTTTTTGCAGCCGCTGCCGGTATGGCACTGAGCGCAGGTGCTGTTGTTCAGGGCACTCTGACCGCTGACAACATCACGATCACCGATGAGAACGTTGGACAGCCCATCCGATTGGCCATCAGCTTGTCCGACATGGGTACCATCACTGGCCAGGAGACTGGTTACTGGAAGTACACCATCGACGAGAACACCAAGGACACCATCTGGGAGCTTGACGACCAGGGCAACAAGGTGGAGCGTTACACCGCTCGCATTGGCGACAACAAGATGTGGAAGAACATCCAGTTCAACCTTACCTTCCCCGAGGGTCTGCGTCCCGTGAAGGTGAACTACGATGACAATGACAACTGCTATCTGGATGACTCGGAGGATGGTTTCTACGATGAAGCAGGTTCGGATGTCGTGATGAAAGGCCGTCCCCCCGTGCCCCAGGTGACTTACAGCAACAACTTTGGCCACCCCGAGAAGTATCCCAACCACATCGTTGTGGGTGCTAACCTGACCGCTGTGTGGAACCCCGCTGGCGAGGTCTATGCCATGTACGTGGCTGCTGACGAGGACATGCCCAACGGTGAGTATGACCTGATGGTTTACAGCAAGTGGATTGACCAGTGCGACGGCGACAACACCATCTTCACCGATGAGGAGCGCGGCGTGCTCTGCCACATTACCGTGGCTCGCACCGTTGAGCCCGAGACCAAGACCATCGCTGGTATCGTTGTTGACGAGGAGGATGCTCCTCTGGCTGGCGTGAGCGTAACGGCTACTCCCGAGGAGGGTGAGGCTCTCACCGCTACCACCGTCGAGGACGGCACCTACAGCATCGAGGCTCCCGCCGATGTCGTTTACACGCTGACCTTCGCTCTCGAGGGCTATGTGACCCAGGAGGGTGTTACCGAAGAGGAGGCAGTGCGCGTGGTGATGGTGAAGGAAGCTCCCGCAACCCGCGTGATTGAGGGTACTGTGGTTGACAGCGAGACCAACGAGCCCATCGAGGGTGTTGCCGTCACCGCTACCGAGCTTGGCGAGGATCCCGCTGGCCTGTTCCGCGCTCCTGGCGACACCTTCGACGCTACTACCGATGCCGATGGCCACTACAGTGTTGAGGTTCCCGCCGACGCTGAGTATCAGCTGACCTTCGCTAAGGACGGTTACCTGCCCCAGACCGTTGGCGAGACCGAGGCCGAGAATGTGCAGCTGGTGAAGGACATCGACACCGCCGTGAACGACGTCAACGCCGCTAAGGCTGTGGCTAGCGTGAAGTACATCAACGCCGCTGGCGTGGCTTCCGACAACGCATTCGAGGGTGTCAACATCGTTGTCACCAAGTATGCCGATGGCAGCCAGAGCGTGACCAAGGTTGTGAAGTAATTCACTCCCCAATCACACTACGGATTAAGTAACAACTAATCCACCGATAAGGCGACCCGCCCCGCACATCAGCAGGGCGGGTCGTTGGTTTTAAAGCCAACGAGAAACATGAAAGAAATGGACTCAAGGTGAGGATAGAACGTTAATTATCGTAAACACCGTTTACTTTTGGCCGCGTTGCGCGTCATATAGGCGATAATGAACCGAGGAGCACATGCAGCAACACCCCTTTGAGCATCAAGCACCCGCGTGGCGTGCGCAGGCACTGGCCGTGAGCCGAGCCTGCGGAGCCAACGCCACAGAGGCCGATGACGTGGCTCAAGACGTGCTGCTCAAGCTGTGGCTCATGCGCGATGAGATGGCTTCCTATCGCTCGCCCGAGGCTCTGGTGACTGTGATGGCACGCAATCTCACCATCGACGTGCTGCGGCGCAACAAGGGCAAAACGGTGAATGCCACCAGCATCGAGCCTGTGGACAACGCCGGCGACCCCATGCAGCGTCTCATCAGCGACGAAGAGGAGCAACGGCTGCTGGCGTTGGTGCGTTCCTTGCCCACACGGCAGCACGCCGTGCTCGTGATGCGACAAGTGGAACACCGCTCCTACGACGAGATTGGCCGCCTGCTGGGCATCGGCGAGGCTTCGGCCAAAACCCTGCTCTCCAGAGCACGACAGACACTGCTGAAGAAGCTGCAAAGTACAAGTAAATAAGTATCAAGTAATAAGGAATAAGTAGCGCAATGCGGCATTATCCAATATGAACTGAAAACTGAAAACTGAGATAACTGATAACTACATCGATGCGATGAAGAACTACAAACACGACGAAATCGACCGCCTGCTGGAGCGGTTCATGGCTGGTGAGAGTACGCTCGACGAGGAACAGCGCCTCGCCCGCTACTTTGCCACCCACAAGGTGAGCAACGACTGGCTACCCTACCAGCGGATGTTCGCCTACTTTGATGCCGGAATGCACGACCCAGCACCCCACGCAGGCAGCACCACCGCCGCTATGCGCCGATGGATGGTCTGGTGCTGCGCGGCGGCTTCGGTGGCCCTGCTGCTCACCATAGGCTGGCACACCGTAAACAACACGAGGTCAGCGACATCGGTTATCGACGACACACTCACCACCGCCGTGACAGTAACACCTTTGGCACCGCCTGTCGACACGCCTGCCGTGGAGCCACAGCAGCAGCACATCGCATCGGCTTCCTCAACCCCGAGAAAGGCCAAAAGACGCACCGATGCCACGCCGCGCAAGCAAGACAGCATTGAAATCACCCACACCCAAGCCGCCCTTGAAGTTGCCGAGCAAGAGGTTATTGCCGACCGCATCCTGCTCGAGCAAGAGCTGCAGCGGGCTCGTCCCGAAACCAGCGGGTGGGTAACCACATCGCTCAACATTCAATAAAGCATAATTCAAATTTCGCTAGTTGTATGAATACTCAAGAGATGACTGTGGTTCAGGCAAATAGCTCCCTCTCTAAGATAGCTCTAAGATAGAGGGGGGAACTATCGCCACAACTTGCGAAACTTGATAAAGCATAACCCCAAAAAACATCGAAGACATGAAACACCTTGCAACAATCATGCTGGCTGCCACCATCGCCCTCACCGTCACGGCACAGCAGCACGTTAACGACGCCCTCGACCGCCTATCCGACAGCTACAATGCCCGGCGAGTGAAAATGCTCCAGGAGAGCGATGCCGACGGCCACATGACGGGACAGCTTGTGATTCACACATTTAGCGGCAACAGCCTGCTGCGCGACATGCTTCGCGCATTCGACCAAGACCAAAGTGAGGCCTACTACACCCTCACCGAGCAAGCCAACGACAACAACCGCCGCACTACTGCCCTCACCTACGGCACCGAGGGCGAGTCGGTGCTGGTGGGCAAAGACCCCGACACCAACTACCGTGTGCTTTGCTTCATCGATCCGGCCAACGAGGACTTCAGGCACGGCTATGTGGTGGAATGGACCGAAACCGACCAAGGCGACGTGGAAGGACGCGTAATCAGCACCTATGGCAAACGCCCCTCATCGGCCACCAAAAGCGGCAACAGGAAAAAAGCCCGGGTTTTCTCGCTTGGCGACCTGAATGCCCTCGACAGCCTGCGCATCGGCGACGATGTGGACCATGTGCTGCGCGAGATTGGCCCCACCCTCAAGGGGGTGATTGGCGACATTGCCGAAAGCGGTGCCGATGTGCTCGACGAGCTCAAGAACCGAGGCATCGACCTGGAAGGGGTGATCGACAGCGAGACGCTCAAAGGTATCGGTGATGTGGTCGTAGGCACCGCCCAAGATCCCGACAGCGAGTTTACCGACGACGTGTCGTGGCTCACCGCTTTCAACCACTACCGCAACGCCTTTCTGCGGGCCGCCAAGCGAGGGAGCAGCTCCACAGCGGCCTATGCCACCAGCGTGCTCAAATTGTGCAAACAAGCCGGCAAGGTGCATCTCACCGACAACGAGAAACGCCTGTGCACCAAGAGCATCAAAGAAATGCGCAAAGCCACACGCGACACCTTTGTGCAAGGCCTGCTCGACGAAGCCACCGCACTGCTGCGATAGCCATGCAGCGGGCGCGGCAGCACAACCACAATTTGCGTTTTAATGCCACATTGCAACACCGTAACAGAGAATTTTGTTGCGGTGTGCGTTTTTTATTTTGTGGTTTGCAGATTAATCATTACCTTTGCAAAAACTCTTTTACGCTATGAACGACGACAACAAACTCATCCGCTTTGACTGGGCCATGAAACGCCTGCTGCGCGACAAAGCCAACTTTGCTGTGCTGGAAGGACTCATCAGCACTTTGCTTGGCAAAACGCTGAAAATTCACCGATTGCTGGAAAGCGAAAGCAACAAAGATGATGCCGACGACAAACAAAACAGAGTGGACCTGCTGGCCGAAGACGAAAAAGGCGATTTGTTCCTTATCGAGGTACAGAATGAGAACGAATATGCCTATTACCAGCGCATCCTGTTTGGAACATCAAAACTTGTGACGGAATATATCAACCAAGGTGAGAATTACGAAAAAGTACGCAAGGTATACTCCATCAGCATCGTATATTTCCAAATGGGTTACAACACCGACTATGTGTACCATGGCAAAACCCAGTTTATTGGCATACACAACGGATTACCGCTGAAATTGGCTCCATTTCAACAACAACGTTACGAGGTGAGCGAGGTGAGCGAGCTTTATCCCGAGTATTTCATTCTGTGTGCTCATGATTTCAACAAATGGTCGCGGCAACCATTGGAACAATGGCTTTACTTCCTCAGCAACAGCGAGATTCCCGATGATGCCGATGCCCCTGGCTTGACCGAAGCCCGCGACAAGCTCAGAGTGATGCGTATGGATGGCGACGAACGCCGCTCCTACTACCGGCATCTCGACAACATGAACGAGATGAATCGCGTTATTTCCACCGCATGGGGTGAGGGACAAATTGATGGCTACACCAATGGTTTTGCAGAAGGCGAGGCCAAAGGACGTGCAGAAGGCGAGGCCAAAGGACGTGCAGAAGGCGAGGCCAAAGGACGTGCAGAAGGCGAGGCCAAAGGACGTGCAGAAGGCGAGGCCAAAGGACGTGCAGAAGGCGAGGCCAAAGGTCGTGCAGAAGGCGAGGCCAAAGGTCGTGAAATAGAAAAAGAGGCCACTGCCTGCAAGCTTCTCATTATGGGTCTTAGCATCGACCAGGTGTGTGACATCACCGGTTTAAGCAAATCAAGAGTTCAGCAAATCAAAAACAAAAACAATTAAACACTATAGCATTATGATTGAAGAATTAAACGTGCCCATGCCGGCCGAATACAGCGACATCTGTCCGATTGCCGACAAGGATTTCCACAACGAGATGTCGATTCTTGTCGAGGAACCTGCCTTCCAGCAGATTGTGGGAATGGTGCTTCCCAATTACAAATACAGCGAACTCAAGCATGTGCTGCTGAGTGTGAACTCGAAACATGAGTTCCAGCTGAAAGTGATGAAACCCTATCTCGACGGCCTTGTTGCCAAGACCACCAGCGGCCTCACCGCCAGCGGCATGGAACATATCGACGAAGAGATTCCCAACCTGTTCATCACCAACCACCGCGACATCGTGCTCGACTCGGCCCAGCTGGGCTACCTGCTGCTGAAGTCGGGAAGGAAGTCGTGCGAAATCGCCATCGGCAACAACCTGCTCATCTTCGACTGGATCAACAAACTCGTGCGTCTGAACAAGAGTTTCATCGTCAAGCGCAATCTGGGCCGCATCCAGACACTCAAAGCCGCCATCCAGCTTTCGGGCTATATGCACTTTGCCATCACCCAAAAGAAGGAGTGCATCTGGCTGGCCCAGCGTGAGGGACGCTGCAAAGACAGCAACGACCGCACCCAGGAGAGCCTGCTCAAGATGCTCACCTATGGTGCACGCGACAAGTCGATTGTCGAAGCTCTCAAGGAGCTTAACATCGCCCCCATCGCCATCAGCTACGAATACGACCCCAACGACTACCTGAAAGCCAAAGAGTTTCTCATGCGCGACAAAAACCCCAACTGGCGCAAGAGTCCGCAAGATGACCTCATCAGCATGCAGACGGGCATCCAGGGCTTCAAGGGAGAGGTGCACTACAGCTTCACCCCGTGCATCAACGATGAGCTGGACAAGATTCCCGCCGACCTCGACAAGCTGCTCATCATACGTCGCATTTGCCGAATCATCGACCGAGCCATTCATGAGAACTACAAGATTTTCAAGACCAACTACATCGCACACGACATCCTGTTCGACAACAAAGACTTTGCCGACAAGTACACCGTGGAAGACAAAGATGCGTTCACCGACTACCTCACCAAGCAAATCGACAAGACCGACATCAAGCTTAGTGAGTTCGACCGCTTCTACATGTACACCAAGATGTTGCAGATGTATTCCAACCCGCTCACCAACCAATTAGAAGCGCTCAAGTAGCCAAATAGCGAGATGCGCATCTTCTGGATTCCCCTGCTGCTGGTGCTGTGCCTGAACATCGCCATCGACTTCTTCATCTGGCACGAGATGAAAAAGAGGGGGTGGCATGTGCTGTCGCGGCTACATGTGGTGCTGGCCGCCGCCTCGCATGTGGCCATTGTGGGGACACTGCTCGTGCCCTTCAACAACCCTGCAACAACCAACCATGCCATGGTGAACGTGATGCGGCTGATTTGGGTCTATGCCATGCTGGCCGCCCCCAAACTGGTGTGGGCCATCCTCTACGCCCCGTCGCTCGCCTTGCGGCGGCCACAATGGCTGCGACGAGCATGGAAAGGGCTGGCGGCAGCGGTGTCGCTGATTGTGCTGGGCCTGATGTGGCAAGGCATGCGCACCACCCCCTACTCCCACACCATCACCGAGGTAGCCATCGCCAGCCAGCGATTGCCAGCCGGCTTCGATGGTTACAGCATCGTCCACTTCAGCGATCTGCACCTGGGCACCTACGATGGCGACACCGCGTTTGTGGCCTCGTGCATCGATGCCATCAACCAGCTGCATCCCGACCTGATTGTCTTCACCGGCGACCTGGTGAGCCGCACCACTAGCGAGGCACGGCCATTCCAGTCGGCCTTGTCGCGCCTACAGGCCAGCGATGGTGTGCTATCAATCATGGGCAACCACGACTACGATGACTACACCACCATGACAGCCGCCGAGCGCCAGCACGACCACGACGCGCTGTGCCAGCTGCAGGCCGACTGCGGATGGACCGTGCTCAATGGCTCACACACCACACTGCACCACGCCGGCGACAGCATCGTGGTGGTAGGCACCGAGAACTACAGCACTGGCCACACGCCCAACTACAGTCATCTCGAAAACGACTTGGCGGGCATCGACGCCAGCAACTATATCGTGCTGCTACAGCACAATCCCAATATGTGGCACGACGAAGTGCTTAACCATCACCCCGAGGTGGACCTCATGCTCAGCGGGCACACCCATGCCTTGCAGATGATGATTACCATGGGCGGCAAGCACTACTCGCCAGCCCAATTCGTCTACCCCCATTGGGGCGGGCATTATCAACAAGGTAGCCAGCACCTCTACGTCAACACCGGCTTAGGCATGGTGGGCGTTCCAGCACGTATCGGCACCAAGCCCGAAATCACGCTGATAACGCTCAAAAACAAGACCCCCTAAATACCCCTAAAGGGGTCTTACCGTTGAGAAAACAGAAACAAGAACCGAGAACTGATAACTGATAACCGAAAACTGATAACTGATAACCGATAACCGAAAACTGATAACCGAGTCTAACGTTAATTGTCAGTGTAAGGCGAGACGCAGTCTCGCTCCCCACCACTCACTACCCACCACCACTATGTCCATCACCGACCTCATTTCACAAGAGCTGCATATTCCTGCCCGCCAAGTGGCAGGCACCGTTAACCTGCTCGACGACGGAGCCACCATTCCCTTCATCAGCCGTTACCGCAAGGAGGTGACTGGCGGTCTGGATGAAGAATCGATTCAGAGCATCGAGCAGCGTCTGCGCTACTACCACGAGCTGGAGCACCGCCGCGCCACCATCCTCAAGACCATCGAAGGCCTCGGGCAGCTCACCCCCGAACTGGCTGCACGCATCAACGCCTGCTGGGATGCCACCGCACTCGAGGATCTGTACCTGCCCTACAAACCCAAGCGCAAGACACGCGCCGAGGCCGCCCGACAACGAGGCCTGGAGCCACTGGCCAAGGTGATTATGACTCAGCACCACAACGACATCGCCAAGCGGGCCATGGCATTCGTCGACGGCGACCAGGTGAAAAGCCCCGAAGAGGCCATTGCCGGAGCGCAGGACATCATCGCCGAATGGGTGAGCGAGAACACCAGTGTGCGCAATGCGGTGCGCGCTGCTTTCCGGCGTGAAGCCATACTCAAGTCGCACTTCGTGAAAGGCAAGGAAATCGAAGGTCGCAACTACGAAAACTACTACGACTTCTCACAGCCATTGCGCCGCGTCTCATCGCACCAGCTGCTGGCCATCCGTCGTGGCGAAAAGGAGGGTTTCCTGCGCGTGACCATCGACATCAACGATGAGCGCATACTCGACAACATCTCGCGCCATCTGGTCAAGGGCAAGGGCGAAGCCTCGGTGCTTGTGGACCAAGCCATCGACGATGGCTACAAACGCCTGCTCAAGCCGCAAATCGAGACCGAGTTTGCCGCCTCGTCGAAGCAAAAGGCCGATGATGAGGCCATCAACCTGTTCGCCCAAAACGTGCGCCAGCTGCTGTTTGCGCCGCCGCTGGGTCGACAGCGCATCATGGCCATCGACCCGGGATTCCGCACCGGCTGCAAGGTGGTGTGCCTCGACGAGCAGGGCAACCTGCTGTGGCACGACGTGATTTATCCCACGGCACCGCACAACGATGTGCAGGGAGCCACGGCCACCCTGCAACAGTTGGCCAAAAAGTTCAACATCCAAGCCATCGCGCTGGGCAACGCCACCGCCAGCCGCGAAACCGAGCGGTTCCTGAGGCGGGTGCACTTCGACCGCCACATCGATGTGCATGTGGTGAGCGAGAGCGGGGCAAGCGTCTATTCGGCCTCGAAGCTCGCCCGCGAAGAGTTCCCCGACAAGGATGTCACCGTGCGCGGAGCCGTGAGCATTGGCCGCCGACTGCTCGACCCGCTGGCCGAACTGGTGAAAATCGACCCGAAATCCATCGGCGTGGGACAATACCAGCACGATGTGGACCAGACGCGGCTCAAGGAGTCGCTCGACTTCACGGTCGAGAGCTGCGTGAACAGCGTGGGCGTGAACGTGAACACCGCCTCCAAGGAGCTGCTCACCTATGTAGCCGGATTGGGGCCTGCCCTGGCACAAAACATCGTCAACTTCCGTGCCGAGCATGGCGACTTCACCTCGCGGCACCACATCCTCGACGTGCCAAAACTCGGAGCCAAAACGTTCACCCAAGCCGCTGGTTTCCTGCGCATCCCCGAGAGCACCAACCCGCTCGACAACTCGGCCGTGCACCCCGAGCGCTACGGCCTGGTTGAGCGCATGGCCCGCGACTGCGGATGCTCCGTGGCGGAGCTGATCGCCCACAAGGAGCTTCGCGAAAAAATCGACATCACCCGCTATGTGAGCGAGGATGTGGGCGAACCCACCCTGCGCGACATCATGCGCGAGCTGGAAAAGCCTGGCCGCGACCCGCGACAAGGGGTGACCCAAGTGGAATTTGACGACAACGTGACTCGCATCGAGGACCTGCGCGAGGGCATGGAGCTGAACGGCATCGTCACCAATGTGACCCAGTTCGGAGCCTTCGTCGACATCGGCGTGCACAAAGAGGGTCTTGTGCACGTGTCACAGCTGGCCGACCGCCGTGTGGAGAATCCCGCCAAGGCGGTGAAACTGAACCAAGTGGTGCGTGTGCGTGTGCTGAGCGTTGATGTTGACCGCCAACGCATCGCTCTCACAATGAAAGGCCTGACAACAAAAAACTGACTCTCAATTTGCACTTACAAATAGCTCATATGTCAAAATGTTAAACTCAAATACTACTGGAATATGAAAAAGATTTTATCTCTCTTGGTATTGTTGTTCGTGGCGACAACAGCTTGGCCCTTGCCATTTGTGCCCACAACGAGTCCGTCGACAAAGCCCATCCACTGGTATCAGCTGAAAACGGGCAACTTATATGTTTATGCCTCCACCGATTCGTGGGGAGAAAGCGAATTAGACGTGAGTTCGTCTGCTTCGACTGATGATAAGTATCTATGGTGCTTTGTGGGCGATGACAGTAGGGGATACAAGATCTACAACCGCGGCACGAAGAACTATCTGTATGGCGGTCAATTCCTGGGGTCGGAAACCGAATCCAGTGTAGATTATTATGAAGCAGGCAATGGAAACAATTTCTACATCTATACAATACTAACGGTGTGGGGCAGCACACAGACGCTGAAGAATTACCTATGTTATCAAAGTGGCGAGGGATTCTACACAACTCGAGGCAAGGATTCTTATTTCACGGTGACAGAAGCCCTTGTCGAAGAAATGGAGAAGACCCCCGACCCTGTGATTCATGTTAATATCGATGACAGAAATTGTGTCATCTCAGCCACAGGCAGTGGCACCGTTCGCCTTTATATCAATTACGTGGAGGTGACAAATCCCTACACAATTGCACGAACCGATAAGGATTTGACCGTTACCGTCACCGCCTCGGCGCTGGAAACGGGAAAGGAGTTCACCTCGGTATCACAAACGGTGACCATCCCACGTCTGGAAAATCCAGAACCCGATCCCGATCCGACTGTTGAAATCACCCTCACACCGTATGCGTTCAACACCCCCAACAATGTAGGCAACATAGACGGAGAGGGTTACGACAAGCTGTTCGACAAGAACAAAAGTACCAAATGGTGTGTGGTCAACCCGTCGGGAGCCTGGCAGACCATTTGGGTCGACTTCAAGAGCAATCTGCCCATCATCCCCACGGGCTATATCCTGACCACTGGCAACGACACGTTCTATTACAGCGGGCGCAACCCCAAGGTTTGGACCATCTATGGCAAAGCCAAAGAGAGCGATGCCTGGACCACGCTGACAAAGGTGACCGATGGTTCCGCCGCCGGACTGGGCACCAGCAACAACACCGACTACTCTTTTGCCATCGCAGGCAACACCAACGCCTATCAATACTTCCGCTTCGAAGTGAGCGAGGTTCAGGGCAAAGACGGCTGGGATCCCAACAACTACGTCTTCCAACTGTCGGAGTTTGAGTTTGTCGCCAGTGCTGCCTCGGTGACCGGCGACGTGAATGGCGACGGCGTGGTGGACGTAGACGACCTGAACATTTTAATCAATATCATGATACACAAGAACCAAGACCCAAGCCTCGAGACCCGAGCCGATGTGGATGGCAGCGGTGTGGTGGACGTGGACGACCTGAACCGCATCATCAACATCATGGTGGGAAAGAGCTGACAAGTTTCTTTACCTTAGGCTGGGGTTGGAGTGCCCGTGATTTCTATGGTTTAATTTAGTAATATTAAAGCTATGAAAGTTTTTAATCGCATTTTTTTAGCGTTGGTGGTGTTTATACTGCCCTTGTTGGCGCAAGCCTATCCGTTTGTCCCCACCACCGACCCCAATGGCACAGATGTCCATTGGTATCAGTTGATATGCCAAGGCAGATACCTCTATGGTGCACCGGACGACCATACCAAAATCAGTTACACTGCATCCAATGATGAAAATTATCAGTGGTGCTTTGTGGGTGACGCTGAATCAGGTTATAGAGTCTATAACCGCGCCGTGAAGAAGTATATGTTTTATGGCAATTGTCTGGGCTTGGAGTCCACCTGTTGGAACTATTGCGAAGAAGGCGCTGATGATGTGTTCTATCTGATTATCCACCTTTATGGTATCAGATATTTCGTTACCTTTGATGATGCGGGTACATGTGGATGGGCTGGCTACGGAATGCATAAGTATCAAGTCGTTGAAGTCACCGGCGATGTTCCTGAGTCTGAACCTGAACCAGCCCTTGATGTGACACTCACTCCTTACGACTTCAATATCCCGTATAACGCGTTGAACAACAACGGCGAGGAGGGATATAGGAGTTTGTTTGACAAAAATGTGACGACCAAAATCTGTGTGGTGGACAACACCGGGTCGTGGCACGCCATCTGGATTGACTTCAAGAGCGACCAGCCCATCACACCCACAGGTTATATCCTCACCACAGCTGGCGACACCAGGCGCTTTTCGACTCGCAACCCGAAGGCGTGGACCATCTATGCCAAGGTCAAAGAAAGTGATAATTGGACCACTTTAGACAAGGTGACCGATGGAGCCGCTGCCGGACTGGGAACGAACGACCTTACCGCTTATCGTTTCCCCATTGCCGACAACAACACAAAGTATCAATTTTTCCGCTTCGAAGTGAGTGAGATTGGTGGTGCCGACAAATGGGATTCGAACAATCACGTTTTCCAATTGGCAGAGTTCCAGTTTATGGGCAAGAACACAACGGTGACCGGCGACGTGAATGGCGACGGCATGGTGGACGTGGACGACTTGAACATTTTAATCAACATCATGCTCAGGAAAGCCTCCATCACCCAATGGCCGCAGGCCGATGTCGACAACAACGGCGTGGTTGACGTGGACGACCTGAACCGCATCATCAACATCATGGTGAGGAAAGGGTGACGGCTTGACACCTACCCGCTCATCGCACACAGCTATGTTTTGGAACTGAAATATCGTCACACCCATGCTTCGGCTGGCGAGATTGAAACTACCCGCCGACAAGCCACCGAGCAACTTCTACGTTACGAGCAAAACAGCGAGGTCATCACCCGCACTGTGGGGCACACACATTTGCACCGCCTGGTGCTCGTGTGGTGAGGCATGAACCTCGACGTAGCAGAGGAAATATAGAAAACCTTGACTTTAAAAATTTTATCTTTTTTCAACCCACACAACCATTATGAAAAACTTAATCTCTATTTGCTTGATTTTCGGCGCATTCATGGCCATCATGGCATCATGCGCTGGTTTCACCAAGAGCGAGCCTACGCTGGAGGAAAAATTAGATTCCATCCTCAGCCCCATTTTTACGGCCGACAAACCTGGAGCCGCCGTGCTCATCATGCAGGGCGACAGCGTGCTCTTTGAGCGCTGCTACGGGCTGGCCGACATCGAGAAGAAGACTCCCGTGACGCCTACCACCAACTTCTGCATCGCATCGGTGTCGAAGCAATTCTCGGCCATGGCCATTCTGCAACTGGTGGAGCAGGGCAAGCTGAGCCTCGACGACCCGTTCACCAAGTTTTTCCCGCAATGGCACAATCCCGTGCTGCGCAAAATCACCCTGCGCCAGCTGCTCACCCACACCAGCGGCATCCCCGATGCACGCGACCGACTCGACTCCACCTTCCGGCTCTATGCCAACGATGTGGAATCGCCCAGCTACATGGCCACACTTTCGGGGCTTTACTTCGAACCTGGCACCGAGTATAACTACCAAAACCCAACCTACCAGCTCATCTATCAGATTGTGCCCAAGGTGACGGGTGAAGATTTCGAGACCTATATGCGCGAGCATATCTTCAAACCCGCCGGCATGGAGCACACCGTCTATTTCGAGAAAGACCGCGACATCCCGGAGATGGCTCATGGCTACCGGCCGGGCGACGGCTCCTACGAGGAGTATGACTACGGCGAGGAAAACTTCTTCGGCACCAAGGCCGATGGCGGCCTCTATACCAGCATACGCGAATTTGCGTTGTGGGAGCGTGCGTTGAGGAGTGGCAAGATTGTGAGCGACAGCATATTGCAGCTGGCCTACACACCAGCCATCCCCGTGAAGATGGGTTCGAACTATGGGTTTGAGTACCCCTACGAAACCAGCTACGGCATGGGATTCTTCATCAAGCAACGCGCCGGATGGCCCACAATCATCTCGCACACGGGCGACAACGGCGGTTTCACCATCTATGCTGGCAAAATTCCCGAGCGCAACATCACCATCCAGATTTTCTCGACACGCTTAGACATCGACCGCAAGGCCATCGTCAATGCCGTGTTGGAAACATTGCTCGGAAAACCCGACGACAAGCAGCAGAAACCCGCAGCGTAACCACCTCGGCATATCGCCGAGCGTTTAAAAAAATTAAAAATCGTGCATTGCGCAGGACGCATTGTGCATGAAATCGTTGTGCATTGTGCATTAATTAGTAACTTTGCAGTTTCATTTGCAAAAACAATTCTTCCCTTATGACTTCAACCGACAAGAAAGACAAGAATCAAGAGCAAGAATATGTGCGGCAGACGGGCAGTCTGCGCGAGCGTTTGGCACGCGTGAAGGGCACGCGCTGGGTGCGCTTTGGCATCGTGGCGGCCATCTATGTGGGCTGGACCATTTGGATGGGCAACCCCTGGCTGCTGCTCGCACTGCCCCTGCTGACCGACATCTACCTCACCCAATTCATTCCTTGGGGAGCGTGGAAGGGCTGGAAACCCGGCATTGCACGCACCATCATGAGCTGGGTCGATGCCATCATCTATGCCCTGGTGCTGGTCTATTTCCTGTTCCTGTTCGTGGGGCAGAACTACCAGATTCCCTCGTCGTCGCTCGAAAAGACGCTGCTCACGGGCGACTTCCTGTGGGTGAACAAGATGGTGTACGGTCCGCGTGTGCCGCAAACGCCGCTGCACTTCCCGCTGGCGCAGAACACCCTGCCCATCCTGAACTGCAAGAGTTACATCGACAAGCCGCAGCTGGAGTACCACCGCCTGAAAGGCGTGCGCAGCGTGGAGCGCGGCGACATTGTGGTGTTTAACTTCCCCGCCGGCGACACCGTGGCGCTCAAGTGCCCAAACCCCGACTACTACACCCTGTGCTATGATAAGGGGCGCGAGGCCGTGTGGGGCAACCCCGAGATGTTTGGCGAGGTCATCTACCGCCCCGTGGACCGGCGCGACAACTACGTGAAGCGTTGTCTGGGCTTGCCCGGCGAGCGGCTGAGCATCCGCGACGGTGTGGTGTTCATCAACGACCAGGCACTGCCGCAGCCCGAAAACGTGCAGTTCCGCTATGTGGTCATGACCGACGGCACGCCCATCAGCAATGCCCTCTTCGACGAACTGGGTGTGAGCCGCGATGACCGCAATGGCAACGGCCAGCTCTATGAACTGCCGCTGACCAATGCCATGAAGCAACGACTTGAGAGCATGTCGTGGGTGAATCACGTGGCGCAGGTAGATGACGAATTCATCCGGCTCAACAACCCCGAGTATCTAGTCTACGAACACCAGATTACCTACCCCATCGGCACCGACTTGGGATGGACGCACGAGAACTATGGTCCGATATGGGTTCCAAAGCGCGGGGCCACCATCAAGCTCGACATGCAGTCGCTGCCGCTCTATGAGCGGTGCATACGCAACTACGAGGGCAACACGCTGGAGGTGAAAGGCGACAAAATCTTCATCAACGGCCAGGAGGCCAACACCTACACCTTCAAGATGGACTACTACTGGATGATGGGAGACAACCGCGACAACTCGCTCGACTCGCGCTACTGGGGCTTTGTGCCCGAGGATCACATCGTGGGCACACCCATGATAGTGCTCATCTCGTTCGACAAGGACAAGTCGCTCTTCCATGGAGGCATCCGCTGGAACCGCGTGTTCAAGAAGCCCAACCCCGACAAGAAATGAAGGATAGGCCTCCCCTAACCCCAAGGCCTCCCCTAACCCCTCCTAAAGGAGGGAAATCTGACTCTGCATCGACCGCAAGTCCCCCTTTAGGGGGATTTAGGAGGCCTGAATTTAGGGGGCCGTTTCCTATCCGCTGGTGGGCAATGGCATTTCGGGCTGGCAGGGTGGTGATCGACGTTGACGAGCGTGGGCTGAACCGCCGGCACGAGCATCATCGCTATGCCATCATGGGCCCAGGGGGCGTACAGTGGCTCACCATCCCCCTTACCGGCGACACACGCACACCACACACCGCACTGAGCGAGATTCGCATCAGCGAGCACGCCAACTGGCGACGCACCCACTGGGGCGCACTCTACTCGGCCTATGGCCGCACACCCTATTTCGACTATGTAGCCGACGACTTGCAACGAATTATCCACGGCAATCAAACACTCCTGCTCGACTTCATCCAACAGCTCACACAACTCATCACCGAGTTCATGCAGCTGCCCATAACCTTTGAATATAGGAATCTAGATAATTTAGAAAGTTTAGAAAATCTAGCTCTCCACGATGTGCCTTACCACCAGCTCTGGGCCGACCGACATGGCTTCCAACCCAATCTGAGCATCCTGGACCTGATGATGAACCAAGGACCCGAGGGCATCTTCACCTTATTCAGCATGACTACCACCACGCAAACCCGTGATGGCGCAATTGACGTATTCAAACGCATTAAATAACGTTAAATCACCATCAGAAAGGTGTTTCACAGCATTGTTTTGCAACATAAAAATGCCAAAATTGCGACACAGCACCTTCACATCCAATCGTTGCACGGGCTGAAACAGCCCAAAAGAAATGCGCATACCATACTATGCGTCAAATATTTATACAACCACAACGGCTACTTCGCTCCGTGCGGTTCCTCTCTGGCCACCATAGGTCACTCCTACTCCATTGGCAGCAGAGCGATTTGGTCATTTCATTTTAATTACCTACCTTTGTCATATCGTATAGATTTCTATCCAAAGCTCTCATTTCTCGTGATAGCGAGAAATTTTGAAATCATTTTAGTCTAAATTTCCCTACGCCACAAGCGTCGCCCCAACATGGGAATGCGAGTGCGGTGCAAAATGGCAACATGGAGGCTCGCCGGTCAAGTCGGCAGGCCTCCATTTTTTTGCCGAATACATTAGTCACCGCCCCACGACCACCCCAGCGGCGTATGGCCACGTTAAACCCTGGATGACTACACCTTGGAACGCTTGGTACACGGAACACACCCCGAACACACAGCAAAGTAGCACGAAGCCCGTTTACTGAACTCGTCACTCACGACAGTAGCTTGTAGCTCGTAGCCTAAAAAATTGTGCATTGAGCATTGTGCATTGTGCATTAATTCGTACCTTTGCAGGTTGAATCTTTAACCACACTGAAAATGAAACCTATCTATAACCGCATCTTGCTCAAACTGAGCGGGGAATCGCTGGCAGCCGGCCAAGGACACGGCATCGACCCGCAACGGGTGGCCGACTACTGCCAACAAATCAAACAAATCGTGGACCTGGGTGTGCAGGTGGCCATCGTAATTGGCGGGGGCAACATCTTCCGTGGCCTGGCCGGAGCCGCACGCGGGGTGGACCGCGTGAAGGGCGACCAAATGGGCATGCTCGCCACGGTGATCAACTCGCTGGCCCTGTCGTCGGGGCTCGATGCCGTGGGACAGCCATCGCAAGTGTTCACCGCCATCGCCATGGTTCCCATTGGCGAGCAATACACCAAGTGGCGCGCCATCGAGGCCATGCAGCAGGGCAAGGTGGCCATCCTGTCGTGCGGCACCGGAAACCCGTTCTTTACCACCGACACCGGCTCGGCACTGCGCGGCATCGAGGTGGAAGCTGACGTGATGCTCAAGGGCACACGCGTGGACGGCATCTACACCGCCGACCCCGAAAAGGACCCAACAGCCACCAAGTTCGACCGCATCACCTACGACGAAATCTATCGCCGCAACCTGAAGGTGATGGATATGACAGCCACGGTGATGTGCAAGGAGAACAACCTGCCCATCCACGTGTTCAACATGGACGTGGTGGGCAACCTGCTCAAAGTGCTCACCGGCGAACCTATTGGCACGGTGGTGACAGTGGAATAACTTAGCAATGTGCAAAAACAAGGGGGTATAATATTATAGGACATAAGAACATAAGCCTTTGATTGCAGTTGGCAAAAGAACATAAGATTTTTATCATCAAAGCTTTCATGCCAATTCTAATATTCTTGGCTTTTGTTCAATTGGTCTGAAAATCACCCCCGGTTGTTTTTGCGACTACTCAAAAAGCATCCTTTGTTAAGCAGCATCGACAACAACCCTATGCATCGGTGGCAGCTACTTGCTGAGGTAGCCGCCTTTGCTGTGCTGGCCGCTGTGAGCGCACGCATCTTCACCCCGGCCGATACGGCCACGGTGATAGCCGGCGCTGTGGTGGCCTATGCGCTGCCACGCGTGGCCTACACCACGCGCTCGTGGTGCACCACCACCGGCCGGTGGATATTCACCGCGCTGGGCTTACTCATGGCCGCGCTCATGGTGTACACCGTGTGGCACTGCACGGTGGGTGTGGGGCTACCGCTCGATGCCCCTCGTCTCATATCCGACGATGGAGGTTACTTCCGGTGGGCGTTGCACCACTACGATGGCCGCTGTCCGTTGCCTCGGGTGGCATTCCCCGGCTTTCCGATGATGATGCTTTGGTCGTGGAAGCTGCTGGGGGTGAGCGTGGTGTGGCCGCTGGCCATGAACGTGATGTTCACCTTGCTCACCGTGGTGGTGGGAGCAGCCACCACCCGGCGGCTGCTAACGGGTGTCACCCAGCAAAGCGACACCTGGCATGCCACCGTGGGGCTGGGCATGACTGCGGTGCTGTTCTACTTCCTGTCGCAAGGCCTGCGGGTGCAGAAAGAGGCGATGGTGTATCTGTCGATTGCGCTCATCGGCTACACGCTTGCCGGCATCAACAACCGCCACGCCAGTGCTGCGCGTCCACGGTGGCGCGACGGCCTGCTGTGGGCAGCTGGATGCCTGCTGCTGGCCCTAGCGCGCACCACCTATCTCTACTTCGCCCTCATTGGTCTGGCTCTGGTGTGCCTGCCGCAGTGCCGCCGCTGCTGGCGCACGCTGCCGGCAGCTCTCGCCATCATGGTGCCGGCATTTGTGCTGGGCAACCAGCTGGCCTCCTACTCGGTCGACGGGCACATCGACATTGTGAAGGGAGGCTATTATATGCAAAAGGCTTTCATGGGTTCGCCCAAGCAGCAACCTTACCTCGAACTCATTGGCCACTACTTCATGTATCCGTTTTGGAAGCGCCTCCCCATCTTACCGCTGGCCTGCTGTGTGCAATTCGTGATCCCCTTTCCGTGGGTCTACGACACCCCAACCGTGCTGGGCGTGCTCCCACGCTTGGGATGGGGATGGTATGCCGTGGGCGGACTCACCTTGTTTTATTATATGAAGATGCTCACGCGCAGCGGCCGAGAGCTGGGTCTGGGAGCATGGGCCTGGTGGCCGGCAAGCATCTATGTGATTATCGCCTATGTGGTGGCCGGTTCGGTGAGCCGCTACCTGCTGCCAGTGGAGCCCATGGCTGTGCCGCTGGCCGTGCTGGTGGCGGCACGCCTGCGCGAACACCACTGGCGGAAACCGTTCAAGTGGTGGGTCATGGCCTACGTCCTCGTGCTGGTCGTCACGCTCGTGGTGTGCTATCATGTGCAGCTATCCTATCTGCAAGACCTCAACGATTTCTACCGTGCCCACATGTGACGGATACAAGAACCGAGAACCAAGAACCAAGAACCAAGATGGCTAACGCACGATATGCCGCCGGAATTGTGCATTGTGCATGGACAAAGGCATAGCGTGCTTTTTTCGCGAAAAATCGGCACTTTATCGGCCAAAATCGTTGCGAATCTTAAAAAAATCGCGCCAAAAATTTGCCAATTTACAATTATTTTGTACTTTTGCGCCCGCATAGTGTCAAAAAGCCTTTAGAGGGCTATATCACATCATGGCAGAGAGCAAAAGCGAAATCATCCAAATCGACATCGCCAGCGTGCTGCGCGAGCGCGTCCCCCGCTACTACCGGTGGATGCCCCGCTTTGTGGTTCGCTGGCTGGAACGCCTGATCCATCAGGACGAAATCAACGCCCTGCTGCGCAAGGTGGGCGACCGATGCAACGAGGAGGCCGCGCAGATTGCCCTCGACGAGCTGGGCATCACCGTGCATGTCGAGGGGCTGGAACACGTGGCCCCCGACCATCGCTACATCTTTGCCAGCAACCACCCGCTGGGTGGACTCGACGGCCTCGCGCTCATCGCCACCTTTGGACGCATCTACAACGGCAACATCTGCTTTCTGATCAACGACCTGCTCATGGCCGTGACCCCGCTGCGAGGTGTGTTCTTGCCTGTGAACAAATATGGCAGTCAGAGCCGCCAAGCTGTCACCGACATCGAACAGGAATATGCCAGCAACCACCAGATGTTCACCTTCCCCGCCGGACTGTGCTCACGACAAAAGACCGCCAAAGCACCCGTTGAGGACCTGCGGTGGAACAAATCGGTGGTGTCGTTGGCCGTGCGTAGCCAGCGCGACGTGGTCCC
>JAFYCU010000150.1 GCA_017545095.1 Muribaculaceae bacterium
GGACGACAACGTGGTGTTTGTCAAGGGCGATGTGAAGGGCCACATCGACACCGAAGGCCGCTTCATCACGCTCGAGGACTACGAGAACGGCAACTACGAGGGTGACGGCTGCATCCTGAGTTTCGCCTGCGACTAACCACTGGAAAACGAAGATTGCGTTGATGGAAACTTCCAACCCGACTCGGTCGTCAGCCCTGTTGCCTGTTGATGCCGAGACATCAACCCTGATGGCCGATTCGGGCCTCGGAAGGGGACGTACTCAGGTTTCCACCCATATAGTTTCAGCAGAGACCCATACAGTTTCAGCAGAGACCCATACAAGGCCCATTGTATATCAAAAATCCATTGTAATTTTGACCGCCAAATCAAAAACGAGAGAAAAAAAGCAACAATGTCTAACTAATATTTTTTTCAACAATGAACACTGAAGCAAACCTTCCGCGTGCTACTGCTGAAATGGCAGGCCGCTATGATGAGATCGAGAAGATGTTCCGTGGGGAACTGAGTGATGAACAGCGCGACTCCCTGAACAAGGAGCTTGCCGAGCTGGTGGAGAGCCACAACTGGTTCAACTGTGAGTTCACCGACCCGGAGACGGGCAAGGTGGGGGTGAAGGACGTTGCAGGCAATGTGCTGGTGCCTGCCCGCTACGATGGTGCCCTCTTCCTGGAGAACTACCGGTGGACTCCCCGTGCCCCGCATGGCATGTCCCGCGATGGCAAGTGCGGCCTCGTCGCCGCCGACGGCTCGGGTGTGGAGCTCTCGCCCTTCACCTACGACGACGTGCAGCGAGTCGTCTACACACCATTGTATGCCGCATGGTGGGGTGGCGTCGCCGACCGCTTCGGGTTGATCCTGTCTGATGGCACGGTGGTGGTCGAGAACATCCTGACCGAGGTCGGCGATCCGCTTGGCGGCATCTTGGAGGTGACCGCGGGCGACAAGCATGGGGCCATCGACACCGAGACGCTCCAGGTGGTGGCTCCTGAATATGACGAGACGTACATCGACGCGGACGACAACGTGGTGTTTGTCAAGGGCGATGTGAAGGGCCACATCGACACCGAAGGCCGCTTCATCACGCTCGAGGACTACGAGAACGGCAACTACGAGGGTGACGGCTGCATCCTGAATGTCGCCTGCGACTAACCCCCGGAAAACGAAGATCGCGTTGATGGCTCCTTCCAACCCGACTCGGTCGTCAGCCCTATTGCCTGTTGATGCCGGGACATCAACCCTGATGGCCGAATCGGGTCTCGGAAGGGGACGAACTCAACTTTCCACCTATACAGTTCCAGCAGACGCCAAATGTATGTCGAAAAAACACCGTAATTTTGAGCGCCCAATCAAAACCGGCCTTTACAAACCATTGATTCTATTACCTTGAAAAACACGCAACGCGAACCAAACAACAGTTATTCACTTTTAATAAAACGATTATGACACAGACATTTAACATCCAAGTGTATCATGGTCACCTAATTATGAACTGCAACGGAAACGAGGTGCTCCTCGACACAGGCAGCCCTATGACTTTGGGCAAAGGGCAGACCCTGGAGTTCATGGGACGGTCGGTGCGCTGCGAGGAGAGCGCGATGGGCTACAGCTTCGACACCATCAAACAACAGCTGGGACGCGACATCGACGCACTCTTGGGCATGGATACGCTAGGCAGCCTGTGCATGCTGGTGGACTGCGAGGCTGGCGAGGTGGTGTTCAGCGACGAACCGATGGCTCCCGACAACGCGGTGAATTTTCCCCTGCTGGTGTCACCAGTCGGCGTGATGACCGAGGTCGATGGCAAGGTGGTGAAGCTGGTCGTGGACTCGGGAGCGCAACTGTCGTATTTTGACGAACAGCTCCTTGAAGGGCTGGAGCCCACCGACGTGCGCGAGGACTTCTATCCCGGCATTGGCACGTTTGAGGTGCCCGTCTACGATGTCATGATCGACCTGGACGGCATCCAGCTGCAGGCACAATGCGGTGCGATTCCGGCAAGCGTGTTGATGGACATCTCAAAGATTAACGTTGGTGGTGTCATCGGCCAAGACCTCTTCGCCAGCCACAAGGTCGCCTTCGACTTCCAGCAACGCAACATGTACATTTTCAATAACTAACCCCAAAACCTTAACAACTATGACTGACATGATTACTTATCTCAAGGAGTATCGCGAGGAGACCCCGGCATGGATCGAGAACTACCTTCGCGGCCAGCGAATCACGTTCCAGGACGTGATGTCGTCAAGAGTCGGCTACTACCCCGGCTGCGGTTTCGATGGCGCGCTCATCAAGGTGTGCAACATGGCCCATTGCGTCCATTCCTTCCTCTACGTTGATTATCTCATCGAGAAACACGAGCTGGAGCAGCATCTGGCCCAGCCCCGCAGCATCCACGGGTACCATGCCGTAGGGCGCATCGATTGGACAGAGTCGGACCTGACGCCGCACGGCCAGTACCCCTTTAACGTGCACAAAAGGCCGAGGATGAACCCGCTTGCCTTTGTGGACCGCACGGCACAACCCTTCTGCTTCACCCTCATCATGGAGCGCGACGAAGGGCGCGACGACTCGTGGGGAGCCGAGCACTTCGCTGTCACCTTCTTGCTTGCCGACGGCATCGCCACCTACTACCAGCTCTTTGCCCGTGAGTATGGTGTGGCACCCTGGATTTTTCTCCTTCAGGACCACGGCTTCGGGTGCAACTACGACTGTTTCGGCCGGGGCGGGGTGCTCGATGCCATCATCAAGAGGAACAACTGCCGGCCTCCGTTCGTGATCTGTGGCGACAACACCCGCATCTGGGACGGCTACGAGCACATCAAGCAGGTAGAACCCGTTTGCGGCGGTATGCACCACAACCCCCGCAGCCTGTTCCAGCTGTCTTCACAAACCTTGAATCTTTCTTGAAAAACACACAAAGAGAACCAAAACAAATTTTATTAATAATCAAATAGTTACAACCATGAAACAGACTTTTAAACTTGAAGTGTATCGCGGACATCTGATCATGACGTGCAACGGCAACGAAGTGCTCATCGACACCGGCAGCCCGGAAACCATCGGCAAGGGGCAGACCCTGGAGTTCATGGGCAAGAAGGTTCACTGCCGCAAGAGCTTGATGGGCTTCAGTTTCAACTCCGTCGTCGAGTTGCTGGGTCGCGACATCGATGCCCTCATGGGCATGGACGTGCTGGGCAGCCTGTGCATGCAGGTGGACTGCGCCGCCGGCGAGGTAACGTTCAGCGATGAGCCACTTGCGCTCGACAACGCCACGTCCCTGCCCTTGCGCGTGTCTGCGTTCGGCGTGACGACCGAGGCCGAGGTGGCAGGCCGCCACGCCAACCTGATTGTGGATACGGGAGCCCAGCTGTCGTACATCAATGAGCCGTTCGTCGCCGGGCTGGAGTCTACCGGCATGCGCGAGGACTTCCACCCGTTTATGGGGCGGTATGAGGTGCCGACCTATGACATGACTGTCAAGCTGGCTGGCCGAGACGTGAAGATGGTGTGTGGTGCTTCGCCGGCACAGGTGCAGCAACTCATCGCAATCATCCATGCTGATGGGGTGCTTGGCCACGACCTGTTCGCGCAGGGCAAGGTGGTGCTCGACTTCATCACCAAGCGGCTGCTGTTCTGAACATTGGAAAAGGGGGGGAGCCCCCCCAACTCCAAGTTTTGTTGCATGTAGCACAGGGCTGAAACTGAGGACAAGACACTCAAAAATCATCAAAAACCACAAAGCCATTAGTATGCCTATTATTTCACCCAAAAAAACAGAGTTATGGATGAAGAATACACTTACGCCCAAGGCCTTAAAGACGGGTTCATGATTTATACAATTCTGAGTATTGTAATGGGAATTATATCCGCATTATTGTGGGGTTGAAAGTTCCCAATGGCATTACACCAGGAAAATGCCTATTGGAGTAATCGATAAAAAATCAATTTTTAATTCTGCCAATGCATTTTATACGTATCAAAACATCTTTATTGGCACGAATCTTGCTCAACATTATCCAAAAATCATATTAAGCATTTAGGTATGGTATTACATTACTCTCCTTACTTCGACTCGCACAGTCACTTGGACGTGGCACAGCGAGGCCCCGCGATGCTTGGCATCGTGGTGTGCGGCACGGCACGGCTGCTCGAGCAGCTGGAGCTGCGCTGCGGCATCGTTGCACCGCAGCTGAGCGGCCATGAGCGGCTGGCGGCGTACCACCGCGCACTGTCGGCAGTGGCTGTCAACACCGTGTTCAACAACTCATTCGCTGTCGACCCCATCGGCACCGCCCGCCAGGTGATGGCATGGTGCGAAGCCCTCGCCATGGAGGGTTGGACACCCGACACGCCAAACGGCGACTCTGCCAAATTGTCATCGCTGGCGCAAGTAGCGCGTGACGTGAAAATCAAGGGTATGGCACAACGCTGGAACGACATTTTGTCATATGTCACCCGACATCGTATCATGGCTGATGATGACACCATCGAGGTGCATGCCCCGCGCGAAATTATCCCCGCTGTGGTGCTCCGCGTGCTCGACCAATTGGGGGCTCAATTCTGTTACGACTCCAAGCCGCAACTTGTGGCAACGGGCGACTTGCTGAAAGCGCAGCGTGTGCTCCAAGGTGGCGAGGCCGAGCCCTTGCAGCACGATGAGTCGCTGGCAGTCAAGCATTTCAAACACCGTGCTGCGGCGTGCCAGTGGTACTTGCTCAATCTCAACGACTTTGCCAAGGGAGTCACCGTGTGCAACGACACCAGCTTGGTCAACGATTTGGCACATGCCATTGGCTGCCAACCCGTGGACTCGACCACATCGCAGAGCAACCCCCAAACGCTTCAGCTGTTCAAGTTGGGGCTGTCGTTGTTTGCTCGTCCTCTCAATGTCAACAACTTGTTGTCCTACTTGCGCGTGCCGGGTCATCCTGCTGGCGGAGTGGCAGGCATGCTGGCCGAGGCACTGGTCGAGGAGGGCGGAATCGGCGAGAAATGGAATCAGGTGCTGGAAGAATATGATTTCACCGACGACAAAGGCAGAGACCGCCGTGCCGATAGCATGAAGTTCGTTGAGTTGGTTACCAAAAGCCACCCGAACAACGTCATCATCACCGACGATGTGCGGCAGTATGCCCACGACCTGGCTCACTGGGCCGACACGATGTTGCGCAGCGAGCACATCGACGACTTGCGCAAGGAGCAGCTGGCTGTGCTGGGCGACTACTGCCGGGCTTTGGTCGACATGTTGTCCGCTACGGCCACAATTGCTGCCGACAAACTGCAACAACTGGTCAACGGCATCTATCAACCCCATGCGTTCACCCATTGCCGCGCCACGCGACACTCGGCGGAGACTGTCGCCTCGCCGCTGCAGCTGGTCGACCCCGCCAGGTCGTTGTGCTGGCTGGGCTGCGTGGGCAGCGATATGATGCCTTATCCGTTCGAGTTTGTGAATGAGGTGGAATTTAGTCATCTTGCCGTTCAGGGAATTAAGCTGATCACGAGAACCGACTACTATGCCCTTCAGCAACAGATGGTCATGAGTGCTTTGGCACGCGTCACTGAGCGGTTGACTCTCATCACTTGGGACTACGATGGCAACGCATCGGTGGAGCAACACCCCGTGGTCACCCACTTGGCCACCGCGTTCAAGAATTCGAGGTGGAAGGTCGACGAGCCGCAGTTGCCGACCAACACTGTGCCCATCTCCCGTCTGGAGCATCAAGCCGCCTATGAAGTGGACAACCTGCTCAGCGGTTGCCGTCGTGCCTATGAGAGCAACACGAGCCTTGACAAGTTGATTCAGTTCCCGTTTGATTATGTGGTGGAATATATGGCCAAACTGTATGAGGCTGGCGACGCGCAGTTGTCCGACCTGGATATGACCATGGGCAATGTGGCGCACTTGGTGGTGGAGCAGTGGGTCAACGACTTCAAGGGTGGCAATGCGCCATTCGCTTTACCCGACAATCTGGACGACCGCATCAATGCAGCCATCAACCAGAAGGGTGCTGTCCTGCTCCTTCCCGAAAACCAGATGGAGTGTACCTCATTCATCGCAAAGCTCAAGGAAAGCCTGCGCACACTGGCCGACATTATCCTGAGCCAGCATCTGCGCCCTGTGGGCAGCGAGGAAGAGTTGCTCGTTGACCTGCCCGAGATTGGGCCGTTCAAGGCCTTCATCGACCTGCTGCTGAAGGACACGAAGGGGCGTTATGTTATCTTTGACCTCAAGTGGACCATGTCGGGCCGCCACAAGGAGAGCTTGGAGAAAAACGTATCGCTGCAGCTGGAACTTTACCGCCAGGCTGCGAAAGTGCACTATGGCCTGGACTATCTGCCCCGCGTGGCTTACTACTTGCTGCCGCAATGCAAACTCGTTGCTGCCGACACCTTTGCTCCTCACAATGCCATTGAGCAGGTCAAGGTGGATGCTGCGCGTGCACAATGCAACCTGTTTGAGGAGATAAAAGCCGCTGTGCGTTATCGTCGTGGCGAACTCGA
Organism: Muribaculaceae bacterium; assembly: GCA_017545095.1. The sequence goes on from JAFYCU010000150.1 coordinate 6,505, forward strand.
CACCGGGCATATTGAGCAGAGCGAGCTGATGCCACTTGATGGCATTCCCTATGCCAAGCAGGCAGGACTTGTGCCGCTCAAGGAGCATGACTATCTACAGGGGTGCAAGAGGGGACCTTACGCTTCTCAGCCCCAAAAAGATAAGAAATCGTGGGACAAACCCACAGACCCCAAGAAAATCGCAACCACCCATCCCATTTTAAAAGACAGACTGCAATGAGAAACATCACCTACATCAACGCCGGAGCCGGGTCGGGCAAGACCTACAAGCTCACCGAGACCTTGGCCGACGCGCTCCAGTCGGGCCAGTACAAGCCCTCGGAGGTCATCCTCACAACGTTCACCGAACTCGCCGCTGTCGAGTTTCGCGAGAAAGCGCGTGCCAAGCTCTATGAACGCAACATGCCTGAAGTGGCCAACCAGCTTGCGGCAGCCACCATCGGCACCGTGCACTCGGTGGCACTGCGCTTCGTCCAGAAGTACTGGTATCTCATCGGCATCTCTCCCGACCCTAAGGTCATGACCGACGAGGACTCGAAGGTCTACACCAGCCAGTCGCTGGCCAACCACATCACGCCTCAGCAGTTGCAGTTCTTCAGGGAGTATGCCGACTTCTTCGGTTTGGATGACCCTGACTTCTGGCGCGAGAATTTGCTCAATCTCATCGCCAAGCTCGATGCCTATGCAATCGACATTCAGCAGAGCCGTGCGTTAAGCCTGGCTGCCATCGACCAGATTTTCACTGGCAGCCAACCTGTTGGATTTGAAGCACTGGTACGGCGGTTGCAGAACTCGCTGCATGTGTTTGACAATGAAACGACTAAAAAAGTGAAGTCGGCTGTTGAGGATATCCGCTCGTGGATTGTTGATGAGTCTCATCCGCTCCCATATCACAAGGCACTGGATTTGCTGGGTTACATCGGTGCTGAAGGCACATTCAAAAATGTGCGCGGTAATGCCCGATGTGACAAACTCAAGGCCGAAATGGGCGAGGCCGATTTCAACAGCCTTGCCAGCGACTTGGTCGATTACATCAAGGTGGCCCCGCGTGAGTGGATGAAAACGATGGTCAACCACATCTTCGACATCGCCGATGGATGGCACAAAGAGTTTATTGCCTTCAAGCGCGACAACCACATCATCGACTATAACGATATGGAGCGGCTGTTTCTGCAGTTGCTTGGTGTCGATGCCGTCAAGCAGGAAATCCAGGGCACTTACCGACTGCTCCTTGTTGACGAGTTCCAGGACTCCAGCCCCATCCAGATTGAGATTTTCAAGCGCTTGTCCTACCTGATGAATCACTCTTACTGGGTGGGTGACCCCAAGCAGAGCATCTATGGCTTCCGTGGCACCGATGTCGAGTTGGTCAAGCAACTCGTTGATGAGTTGGGTGAGCTTGATGGCCAAAACGGCATCAATGTGGACCGCTTGAAGGAATCCTACCGCAGCCGTCCTGCACTAGTCAACTTGGTGACCGACTGCTTTGTACGCGCCTACAATGGCGTGTTGAGTCATGATCAAGTAGAACTCCAGCCTCACCGCAACGAGGTTGCTGGGCTTGCTGAGCCACTCTCGCACTGGATTCTGCCTGGAGGCCGAGCCAACGCCCCTCGGTTTAAGGCACTTGCTGCACGTGTCAAGCAACTGATTGACAGTGGAACAAAGGTGGTCATTAAGGATACCGAGACCACGCGCGACCTGCAACCGGGCGACATTGCCATCTTGTGTCGCACAAACAAGAATTGCAAAGCATTGGCGCAGAGTCTGAAGTGCGCCGGAGTGCCCGTGGCGGTGATTGATGGTGAAATCACACAGCAAACCGAGGTGCGGCTGGTCGTTGCTCTGCTCAACATGATGGTTTCGCCTAACAACAAGCATGTGCGTGCCGAGGTGCTGCATCTGCTTGGAGACAAAACCACGCAGGACGTTTTGCGTTGCCGTTTGCAATACCTCAAGAGTTTGGAACAAAAGCCTGAAGACGAGCGCAAGGACATCTGGATGGATGACGAGCCATTGATCAAAGACTTGCTGGACTATCGTCGGCAAGTGGCCAATATGTCGGTCACCGACATGGTGCAGAGCATCGTCTATGGATTGGGGCTCAACGAGGTGGTGGCCAAGTGGGGCGACCGTGAGGCACGGCAGCAGAACCTCGCCACGCTGGTCGACCTGGCACGACAGTACGACCAGCACTGCGTGAACATGGGCATCGGTGCAGCCGTGGGCGGATTCATCAATTATCTGTTCAGCACAACCATCGAGCATCATGTCGACAATGCAGCCAATGCCGTCAAGGTGCTCACCTACCACAAGGCCAAGGGACTGGAGTGGAACTACGTTATCCTCTATGGACTCGAGAACGATGCGCTTGATGATCAGGAATTTGCCAAGAATTCTTTTTGGGGTATGCGCGAACTGCGCCAGAATGACGGTACCTATCTCATCCAATATCTGCCGCGCATTTGGAAAGCGTTTAATTCCAACCTCGACAACAGCGTTATTAATGCCATTCAGACCATGGCCTCTTATAGAGTGCTCATGGAACGCACTATCAACGAGGAACGCAACAAACTCTACGTGGGCATGACTCGAGCACGCGACTACCTCACCACCACCGGCCAGGACGGCAAGACACTCGAATGGGTGAAAAATACGGGCATCTCGGCTGGGGATGTCGACAATTTGTGGCAGTACAATGCCCTCCGGCCCACCTTCGAGTCACTTCAGGCGGTCGATATCTCCACCATTGCCCCTACTGTGGAGCAACGCGTGGCATATCCCGAAAAGGGTATCATCAGCAATGAACCCAAGTATCTCTCGCCCAGTGTTTTGACGCTGCCTGAGGGTGAGGCCGTGGACGTTGAGGTGGTGGCACGATTTGGCGACCGCATATCGCACGGCAGTGTAAGTGAAGAACTGGAAGCCATTTTCGGCACCTGCATCCACAACATTTTCGCGGTCTACGACCCCGCAGCGTCGCGTGAGGAGAACATCACACGGGCAAAGCGCATCCGCGACGGCTACAACCTGTTAGATGCACTTCCGAACCTTACAGCAGTTATCGAATCGATTGAGTCGCTCTACTCCTTCCTTGAGCAAACCTACGGTCCTGCCCAACGCATCGACCATGAGACTCCATTTGTGCATGTGCTTGATGGGCAGGAGGTGCATGGCGAGATTGACCTGCTGTGGTACACTGCACCCGGAGAGTGTGTGCTGGTTGACTTCAAGAACTATCTTGGCAGCGAGAAAGCACTGACCAACCCCGCCGACAAGCACTATGCTGGACGTTATGCACCCCAGTTGCAAGCTTACTACAATGTGCTCACTCAGGCTGGAAACAACGTGCGTGACAAGCTCATCTACTATTCCGTCCTGCGCCGGGTGGTCAAGGTCTAACACTGCGTGGTAGCAACCGATTTGTAGGACAATCAGGGCGTGTGCCAAGTGATAGCACGCGCCCTGATTGGCTTCTGGCCATCCTCACTGGAGCAGGTGCTGCAGGAAACGGCGCTGGGCGGTGTCGGGGACCGACTGGAGGGCGGTGGCGATGGGTTGGCTGCTGGCGGGGGTGTGGCGTGCGGTGCGCACGAGCAGGGGGACCAGAGGGCTGTCTTGGTGCAGGTGCAGCCAGTGGGCGGTGGTCCACGGCGAGGCGAGGAGGCGTTGGTAGAGTGCCTGGCCGAGGCTGTCGGGGGCGGTTGGGGTGGTCGTGAGAAGCCGTTCGATGGCGTCGAGGGCTTGTTCGTCCTGGATGGAATACCAGGTGAGGGCTTCGACGAGTCGGCTGGTGCGGCCGCCGTCATCCATCTCGTCGAGGGCGGCGTTGGCGTCGCGGTGCATGATGTGGCCGCGCTGATCCACCTCATAGGTGTCGCTGCCGGTGGCTGTCCACGTGGCGTGGCCTTGCTCCGACTGCTGTCGCAGCTCGCGCGCCACGGTGAGCTGGCGGCCGGCGGCGGTGAGGTGTGCCTGCTCCAGGGCGGTGTGGCCGGGCGAGGTGTAGCGCTCGTTCGCGCCGGCGCATGTGCCCAGGTTCAGGCGGTCGATGGGTGTGCCGGCGGCGTTGTAGGTGAGCAGCAGCCATGTGGCCGAGTGGCCGCGCTGTTGGCGGAGCATCACAGCGGTGATCTCCTTGTCGACCGGGTAAACGCCCATGAGGGCTATGGGCTGCGTGGCGGTGTCGGCGTCGCACAGTTGGTCGAGCCCCAGGGTGGTGATTTGGTCGATGGTGAGCCAGCGGTTGTGCTGGGTGGCCCAATTGTCGTCGTGGGGTGGGGCATAGTCGCTGGGAATCATCATCGTGTCGGGGTTGATGCCTGCTTCGCGCAGGAAGTGTGTGCCGCCGTCTTGTGCGGCGCGGCGTGCTGCCACCTCGCGGTCGTGGCGGCTGCCGGTGCAGGCGGCCAGGGTCAGCACCAAGATGCACAGCGTGAGTGTGAGGGTTTTATCCATATAGTAAACAAGTTTTTTGGCTACGAGCTACGAGCGTCGCGATGTGGTGGTGTTTCGCAAAGCAGCCTTGCGACCTGCTGACGGATTGTGCTCTTGGTTCTTCATTGCTCGTTGCAGTTGAGCAGTTGCAGGAAGTAGGCTCGCTGTTTGGCGTTCTTGATGCGGTGTGCGGCGCGGCAGGCCATGTCGTGGCTCATGAGTCCGCTGTCGATGATTTCCAGAACCATGGCTGTGAGGTGGTTGCCGGGCTGGTCGCGGTGGGCATACATCCATTGGAAGAAGGCTTGTGGCGACTGCTCGAAGTAGTTCCAGATGAGCAGATTGACCAAATAGACGGCATCGCTCGTGTAGTCCTTGTCGCTGCGCTCGCGGACCATCTCGGTCTGGATTTCCTTGTCGTCGATGAGCTGGTTCAGCCGCTGGATGCGGCTGGGGTCGTTCAAGGGCAGCCAGTTCATTTGCTTGAGTGCCTCGAAGCGGAAATACTGCTCGAACACTTGGCCCGTGTCGTGGCTGTCGACATCGGCCAGGGTGAGGTGTCCGTGCTGGTCGATTGTGTAATGATAGGTGTAGGTGCGTTGCCCCACTACCTCGGCTTGGCTGGAGTTGCCGTTGTGCCACACACAACATTGGTAGGTGCGCTGGAGACTGAAGGCGTTGTCGCCCTTGCCCTGGGTGATGATGGCGGAGTTCCAGCGCACATCGGCCTCGCTCTGTGGGTCGTCGTCGATGCTGAGCGGGCTGGTGTCGGTCCAGTAGCCTGTGTCAATGTAGTCGGTGAGCTGCCCCTGCTGGTTGTAGATGGCCAGCTCCTGCTCTGCGCCATCGCCATGCTCATGCGAGAAGAGCACGATGGTGTGCTGTGGCGTGATGCGGAACACGCCCACGATGGAGCGCATGCCCTCGGCCAGGTCGGCCTCGATGGCGTCGCTCCAGTGCACGGCATCGTCGAGCAGGGCAATCACCAGCGAGTCGGTGATGAGGTAGTGGCGCGTGGTGTCGTTGATGGTGAAGCGCTCGTTGTGGCCGATGACGGTCACTTGGCCTATGTCCACACCTAAGCGTGTGAGGAAATGGGTGGATGCTGCGGCCATGGCGGCGGACAAGCACAGCAACATCGTGAGTAGCAATGACTTTTTCATGTTGGTGGAATCAAAACAAAATCCCGTGAGTACAGTGCTCGCAATGGGGTGTCAGCCCACGGCGCCGTCGGGTCCCCACTGCGCGGTGAGCTGGTCGAGCCAGGTGCGTGCCTCGCCGTCGGGCAGTTTTTCCAGCTCCTGAATCATGCGCTCCTTGCGCAGCCAGCCCGAGGCGAACACTTTGCGCAGCAGTTCAATCACGGCAGTCTGGTGACGGTTGGCCGCCATCCAGCCCAGCACCATGGGTGCATTTTGCTCAAATGCGCTCTGCATCACGCCCAGCAGCACATAGGCAGCCAGACCCTCGGGGTGAGCCAATTCCTGTTGCACTTCGTCGCGCTGCAAAAGCGTGGCCATTTTTTCTAAACGTGCAGGGTCGCTGGCGGGAATGTAATTCAGGTCGCTGATTTCGTCGAGCAACAGGATGCGTGGGTCCACGGGACCTTTTTTTTCGATGTCGGTGCCATCGTGCACAAAGTGGCCGTCGCCGTTGATGGTGTAGCGGTAGTTCTTGAGCAGTGCCCAGTGTATGGTGCCGAAAGTGGTGGTGCCGTCGTCGGTGATGCAATAGTCGCACAGGGCATAGTCGCGCTTGAGCGTGAAGCCGTGCCGGTCATCGTTGAACTCGCAGCACATCAGCTCGTGGTAGGCTTTCCCCTGAATGTAGTCGGAGTTCTCGTCGGGATGGAAGGTGTCCCAAGCCCCGGTGTCGAGGAAGTCGGTCATCTTGCCGTTTTGGTCGTAGATGGCCATCTCACGCCCTGCGCCGTCGCCATATTCGATGTGGAAGAGTACCAAAGTGTGGTCGCCTGCCAGCGGGCGCAGGCCGGCGATGTAGAAGCCGCCCTCCATGTCGTTTTCGTCTTTTGATAAGTCTAGGTGGTAGACATCGTTGAGCAACGAGCGCACTTGGGCGGGGTTGAGGCTGACCATGTTGTCGCTGTTGCGGTACTCCACTTTGCCGTCCAGGGTGGGAATCTTGCTCACGTCGATGCCCAGTTGCTCGAGCATCGGGCAATGGGCCTTGGACTTGCTCGTTTGCCCGTTGGCTTGACGCTCAGTGTGGCTGCTCGAGCCGCAGCTGGCCAGCAGCACTGCCGCAAGCAGGACGATGAAAATCGTTTTATTCATATAAACAAGCATTTATAACGCATTGATTTGTTCTATGGTCAGCCCCGTGACATCGGCGATAAACGCGGGCGACTGGCCCTTGTCCTTGAGCCTGCTCACTTCCTGGCCAAAGATGCGCTTGAAGCCCTCGTCGGTAAATGGATTGATAAATCGGCTCATAGTTGTAGGTGGCTTGTACAGATTAAACTATGCAAAGATATAATGATTTTTTGAAACGGCAAAAAAATATTTGCAGGTTATGCAATAAAGTGTTACCTTTGCATGAAAACACTGCACGATGAATACGCTTATCGTCATCACCGGCCCCACGGGAGTGGGCAAGACGGCTGCCGCCATCGAGGTGGCGCAGCAGCTGAACAGCGAGATTGTGAACGCCGACTCGCGGCAGGTCTATCGTGGCCTACCCATAGGCACGGCGGCCCCCACGGCGGCCGAGCAGGCTCTGGTGCGACATCATTTGGTGGCTTGCCGCAACCTTGATGAGTCCTACAGTGCATCCCAGTTCGAAGCCGATGTGATGGCCTTGCTGCCCCAGCTGTGGCGGCAAGGGCCGGTGGCGGTGATGTGTGGCGGCTCAATGATGTATGTCGACGCGGTGTGCCACGGCATCGACCCGCTGCCCGACATCAGTCCGGCCATCCGTCAGCAGACGCTCGACCAGTTGCACACACAAGGGTTGCCGAGCCTGCTGGCCGACTTGGAACGCCTCGACCCCGCCTACTTTGCCGAGGTGGACCGCTGCAACCCGCGACGCGTGGTGCACGCCGTGGAAATCTGCCGACAGGCCGGGGTGCCCTACTCCTCGCTGCGCACCGGGCAACGCCGTGAGCGGCCGTTCCGCATCGTGAAAGTGGCAATCGATATGGACCGCGACACGCTCTACGACCGCATCAACCGGCGCGTGGACACCATGATGGCTACCGGACTGCTCGACGAGGCCCGCAGCGTGTATCACCTGCGCCACCTCAACGCACTCAACACCGTGGGCTACAAAGAGCTTTTTGCGCATTTCGATGGCTCTACCCCTCTTGCCGAGGCCGTGCGACTCATCAAACGCAACACACGCCACTACGCCAAAAAACAGCTTACATGGCTCGCTCGCGACAACAATCTGCTGCATTGCACCCCTCGCGATGTGTGGCCCACAATCGAGCGAGAGTTAAAGGTTGATTATTAGCCATGTGTGTGTATAAAAACATGGATCTTTCGGATATTTCGACTGGGCTGCAAGGATTATAGCCCTTTGGAAGAACGAAATTCAAAAATTATTTGTAATTTTGCCATTTCAAATGCCGAAGTGTATTTTGACAAACACGGAGACAACGATAACTAAAAACATAACAAAAAGCAGTATGAAAAAGATTCTCACTCTGTTGGTTGCCTTGCTGACCATTGTCGGCATGCAGCCTGCCCGTGGCGAGGAGGCCCTGAAGCGCGAAATGCGCACGGTGTGGGTCGCCACGGTGTCGAACATCGATTGGCCGCGTACGCGCGGCAGCTCGGCGAGCGTCATCGCCACACAAAAGAAACAACTTACCGACCTGCTCGACGGTTTCGTCAAGGCCAACATGAACGCCATCTGCCTGCAGGTGCGCCCCATGGCCGACGCGCTCTACCGCTCGAGTTACGAGCCGTGGTCGAGCTACCTTACTGGCACGCGCGGCAAGGATCCTGGATGGGATCCCATGGAGTTTGCCGTGGAAGAGTGCCACAAGCGCGGACTGGAGTTCCATGCCTGGGTGAACCCCTACCGCTTCAGCAACAGCAGCGGCAACGACTGCAACACAGCCATCGACCAGCAAATCAAAGCCTCGGGCATCCTCATGCATGGGGCCGAGACTAGCCGCCTGGTGTTCAACCCCGCCCTGCAGGCCTCGCGCGACCTGCTGCTGAACGTGTGCCGCGAGATGATTGAGAACTACGACATCGACGGCATCATCTTCGACGACTACTTCTATCCCGGCGGCGGCATGCCCAGCGGCAGCGCAGCCGAGGACTACCAGCTCTGGCAGCAGACTGGCAATGGCATGAGCATTGGCGACTGGCGCCGCGAGAATGTGAACGAGATGGTGCGCCAGATGTGCGAGATGGTGCAGGAAACCCGTCCGGGCGTGAAGTTCGGCATCGGCCCCGCCGGTGTGGCCGGTACCGCAGCCACCAGCGCCAGCAAGCACGGCGTGACTCCCTGCCCCACGGGCAGCGACTGGCAATACAACCAGATTTACAGCGACCCGCTGGCCTGGCTCGAAGAGGGTACCATCGACTACATCTCGCCACAGCTCTACTGGAAGTGCAACCACTCCACCAACCCCTTCGGACCGCTCACCCAGTGGTGGAGCTACATCGCGCAGCACTTCAACCGCCACCACTACGCCAGCCACAACATCTACTTTATGGCCGACACCAACACCGAGGAGGATTGGGCCGAAATTGTGCAGCAAATCAACTACAGCCGCCTCTACAACCTCGATGGCGCACCGGGCGTGAACTTCTACTCAGCCAAGTACATCGACGGCCCCACCTGTGCCGGTCTGGCCGACTACCTGAAGCAGACCGTGTTCACCAAGCCCGCCATCCCTCCCGCCATGACGTGGAAGACGCGCAAGGTTTACAACCCTGTGAGCAACGCAGCCATGAACGGCACCGCGCTCACGTGGACTGGCGTGAACGAGCGCGCACAAATCAAGTATGCCGTCTATGCCATCCCCAACACCGCCTCGCTGGAGGAAATCCAGAGCACGGTCACCGATGGCATTAAGAGCGACTATCTGCTCGGCCTGACCTACAACACCACCTACACCATTCCCACCGCCTATCGCGACGGCTACTGGTATGCCATCACGGTGATTGACGGCTGGAATTACGAGAGCGCGCCGGCCTATGTCAACGCACCCGTGGGCGATGCTGATCAGGTGACGCTGCTCTCGCCTGTGGGCACCACCGTGAGGTCGTGGATGCCCAGCTTCCGCTGGACGGCTGCCGAGAATGCCACCTACACCCTGCAGGTGGCCAGCGATGCCGACTTCCTTGATGTGCTTATCCACCGCACCAATATCTCGACCAACGAGGTAATGGTGAACTTGAATGCCTTAGCATCGAGTACCACCTATTACTGGCGCGTGATTACTTCACAGAATGGTCGCTTCGACAAGGCATCGGAATCGGCCACGTTCACTACCGCCCAGCGGCCCTATGCTCCGTCAGCCACCCTGCTCAGCCCAGCCAACGGTGCAAGCATCGACAACGACTTTGCTCTCGAATACAGCATTTCCGCCGAGGTTACCGGCAGCACGCTGCAAGTGGCCAGCGATGCTGCTTTTGCCTCCATTAAGCTCGAAAGCACCAATGCCGTGGAGCGCAACGGACACCTGGCCGTGGACATCCAGCCGGGTCTCCTCGGCAAGGGCACATTCTACTGGCGTGTGCTCACCGAGGCCGATGGTTGTGACCCTGGCATCTCGGAGGTGCGTTCGTTCACCATTACCAGTCTGCCCACCGGGGCCTATGAGCCGGGATATGTGGTCAAGCGCGACATCGACACCTATCCAAACATCGACGGCCTCAAGCTCACCAACCGCTGGGTGCGCTCCATTAAGGAGGATTACGACAACATCGTGTTCGATGGCGATGGCCTGATGAACCGTGGCATCACCGCCATGGGCGACCGTGTGCTCATGATTGGCCGCTCGGCAGGTGCCAGCGATGCCGATGTCTATATCGCTCACTTCGATGCCGCCACTGGCGAGCGCATCAAGACCGTGCCCGTCGACGATCAAGTACAGGCACTTTACTACCCTGGCAACGACATCTTCCTCGACGATGCCGGTCATGCGGTCATCAGCAACCTGGTGCTGCAAATCAGCTCGCAACCGATCCAGATTTTCCAGGTCGATCCCGACACTGGTGCTGCCACGCTGCGCGCAAGCCTCACGGCAAGTGGTACATCCACCAACCGCATCGACCACTGCAATGTGCTGGGCGATGTGAGTAGCAGCAAGTTCTGGGTGATGGCTGCCATGTCGAGCGGTACGCAGATTATCCGCTGGACGGTGGAGAACGGCAACGTCACCGACACCAAGATTGTGAATGTTAAGGCTCGCTATCCTAGCTCGGCCAGCAACTTTGGCTTGGCACCGCGCATCTATCCTGTGAGCGAGACGAAAGCTTGGGTAAGCGGTGGCAGCACCCACCTCACGCTCTACAACCTGAACACTGGCAACATCATTGACAGCTTCTCCTATAACGAGGACATCGAGCCTGAAGGCACCGAGAGCAATGGTGCCGCCTTCTTCGAGATGGGCGACAACAATTACCTGCTTTACAGCTACACCGATTTCCGCAGCAGTGTGGGTCACCGCTTCGCCCTGGCCGTGAATCGCGATGGCGATACTGCTCTGGAGGGCTTCAACCCGCTGTGGGTCTTCCCCGAGCGTGGCATGGGTGACTTCAATAGCCAAACGTGGGATGCACCGTGCGTGACCACCCCGGGTGCCACCTCGCTCGAGCGCAACCTCTACGTGTATGTGCCGGGCAACGGACTGGCGGCCTACACGCTGGCCCTGCCGCTCGATGGCGACGTGAACCTGGATGGCAGCGTGGATGTGGAGGATGTGAACATCGTCATCAACATCATCCTGGAGCAGGACACCGACTTCGACCACTTCGCCCGTGCCGACCTCGACGACAACGGCGTGGTCGACATCAGCGACCTGAACATGCTCATCAACACCATTCTGGCTCAGTGATGCACCAGTGAGTTCCGATAAAGCAAGCTCGCGGCGTGTGGCCATCCACATTCCGCGAGCTTGTTTTATCGGGCGATGGACTATAGCCCTCTTTCACTCCTCCACTTCGGGCATCCACACATAGGCTCCCAGGTCGATGGCCTCGCGGGCGAAGCGATCGTTGCCATAGCGGTCGTAGCGTGCACTCTCGGGACACAGCGAGCGGTTGCCGCGACCGATGGCATCGCTCTCGTTGTGCAGGCGGTAGTCAAACACATAGTCCTCGCGCACGGTGTAGAACTTGGGGTCACCGGCCCACACGCAGTTGATGAACCGGGTGTCGTCACTGCCGTTGGAACGCAGCAGGCAGTTGCGCAGATACACATCGTAGTCGTCGAGCACACCCTGGTTGATGTCGCTCGCCAGGCCGTAGATCACGCAGTTGTCGAGATAAGCCACAAGGGGCAGCACGCTCTCGGTGGCATGGTCTTTCCACACGTTCACGATGGGCTCGCTCGGAGCGGCAAAGAGGTAGTAGTTGGCCAGCGTGCAGTTCACCAGATGCACATTGCCGCCAATGAAGTGCACCACGCCAGCTGCGCAGTCGCTGAATTCGGTGCCCTCGGCGTCGATGCGTGCGTTGAGCGAGGTGAGCACCGAGGAGCTGCTGTTGCGCAGCACGCAGTTGAACAGGTGCAGCGTGCGCTGTTCGGGGTCGGTGGAGCTGCAATGCATGCCCAGTTCCGAACTCTTCATGGTCACGTAGGCCCATTCGTTGTCGTAGCTGCCGTAGCCAAACACCACACCGCCCCATTGCCCGGGCATGATGTCGAAGCTGATGTCGCTCACCACGTTGTCCATGCGGTCGCCGCGCAAGGTGATGGGGGCTTGAGCGGTGCCCACCGCGAGCATGCGCCCATAGACGCGCAGCAGTGCGCCCTTGTGGAATAGCAGCTGCGCTCCGGGGTCGACGGTGAGCGTGACACCAGGTGAAACCACCAGTGTGTCGTAGATCACATAGGGCCGCTCGGCAGTGAGGTGCAGGTCTTCGTTGATGGTGTCGCCATGCAGGGTGATCACGTCCTGCCCCCATGCGGTGAGTGTGACGTGCTGGCGCACACCGTTGGTCACAAACTCGATGCTGTCGACCACGGCAAGCGGCTCCTGGGCGTTGGAGGCGTTCACCTTGCATTCCACAAACACAAAGATGCTGTCGCCGCCGCGAATGTCCACATCGTGGAACTCCTCACCCTTCACGCCGTCCACATTGATGAAGAAGCGACCGTTGGGGTTGCCCAGCACTCGGATGCTGGAGATGCTCACCTGCTTGCTGGCACGATTGTAGACGATAAACTGCTTGGTGACAGTGCCTTGCTGGGTGACCACGGTGTCGAACGTCACGGTGTCGGTCGAGAAGGTGAGCACATCGCTGGACGAGGTGGTATAGCTGTCGTCGATGCAGGCGGTGAGCAGCAGCAGTGCCGCCAGAACGCTCCATATGAAATAATGAGATATTGACTTCATTGTAATTTCTGTTTCAATTTAGAACGATTTTTGGGGGCAAATATTACCTTGGTAGCGAAAAAATGTGTACATTTGCAGGCAAAACAGTCAACGAGCAATGAAATATTTCCTCATAGCTGGTGAGGCTTCGGGCGACTTGCATGGAGCTGAGCTGGTGAAGTCGCTTCGGGAGCGTGACCCGCAGGCGGAGTTTCGCTTTCTGGGCGGTGACCTGATGGCCGCTGCAGCAGGCGTTGTGCCGCTGGTGCACTACCGCGACATGGCCTATATGGGCTTTGCAGAGGTGGCGCGCCACTTGCGCACCATCATGGGTTTCATGCGCACCGCCAAGCAGGCCATCGAGCAGTGGCGGCCCGATGCGGTGGTGCTCATCGACTATCCATCGTTCAACCTGAAGATTGCCCGTCATGCCCACGAACGGGGCATTGCCGTGGCCTATTTCATTTCGCCCAAGGTGTGGGTGTGGAAGGAATGGCGCGTGAAGGATATCAAACGTTATGTCGACCTGATGCTGTGCATCCTGCCCTTTGAGCCCGATTTCTACCGCCGTCACAGCTACGAGGCCACCTATGTGGGCAACCCCACGGTGGGCGAGGTGTCGCGAGCGTTGACCGCCATGCCCACCCGCGAAGCGTTTTGCGCGGCCCACGGCCTCGACGTGGAGCGCCCCATCGTGGCTCTGGTGCCGGGGTCGAGGGTGAAAGAGATTCGCGACAACTTGCCAACGATGGTTGCCGCCGCCACGCGTCACCCCCAGTGCCAACTTGTGCTGGCGGCTGCTCCGGGCATACAGCGGTCGCTCTACGACCAGGTGCTGGATGGGGCTGCTGTGCCCGTGGTGGAGCAAGCTACATGGCCGCTCGTGCGTCACAGCCGAGTGGCGTTGGTCACCAGCGGCACGGCCACACTCGAGACGGCCGTGCTGGGCACGCCGCAGGTGGCTTGCTACCGCATGGGAGGCAGCAAGTGGCTCTATCGATTCTACCGCCGCCTGCTCAAGGGCGACTATGTGACGCTGCCAAACCTCATCACTGGCGAACCCGTGATTCCCGAACTGCTCATGCACCTGTGCACCCCCGACGCTGTGGACAGCCATTTGGCAGCTTTGCTGGCCGATGGATCCGAACGCGACGCGCAGCTCGAAGGCTACCGGCGCATGGCGGCACGATTGGGCACTGACGACTGCACCGCCACGGCGGCCGAAATGATTGTTGCTCACCTTGATAAACGTGAACGGCGATGAAGATTGTGCGCTCGCGATATATACCGTTTAGCCGCTTCTCGGCCATCAATCTGCTCGGCGTGCTGTTTGTGCATCCAGGGGTATATCTGTCGTGGGAGTTGATCAACCACGAGCGCATCCACACGCGGCAAATGCTTGAGATGGGCATCCTGCCGTTCTATGTGGTCTATGTGCTCGAATGGCTCGTGCGCCTGCTCATGCGCGGCAATGCCTACCGCAACATATCGTTTGAGCGCGAGGCCTACGCCCACCAGCGCGAGAAAGACTATCTGTCGCACCGACGACCCTACGCATGGCTGAGGAAAGATCCCAAAAGGTCGCCCCAAACCAAGAGGCCTCCCCAAACCCCTCCTAAAAGAGGGACTTCCCAACGAGTCAAAAACGTGGATGTTTAGCGTAGAATCCATAGCTTGCGAAGTGGCGATAGAGGAGACCTTAGATTCCTTAGAAGCCTTAGAATCCCTAATTTGCGTAAGCTCCAAAAACTGAAAACTGAAAACTGAAAACTGTAATATGGATTACGATTTGAAAGCCGACAAGGCAGAATTTATCCAGCTGCTGCGCTCCACGGGGCGCGAGGGCGTGGACGACTTGATTGAATACCTCGACGACGGGCGCAACCACTTTTTCACCGCGCCCGCCAGTGTGAATCACCATTTGAACAAGGATGGCGGTCTGTTGCGGCACTCGCTCAACGTGTGCCACGCGGCACTAAAGCTGCGTGAGTTGGTCATCGCCGAGCGACCGGACTTGGAGCCGCGACTCGGTCGAGCCAGCGTGATTATCGCCTCGCTGCTGCACGATATTTGCAAGGCCGACATCTATGTGCCCACCCGTCGGAAGAAAAAAGATGCCAACGGGTTGTTTGTGGAGATGGATACCTACAATGTCAGTTACACCAACTTCCCGATGGGGCATGGCGAGAAATCGGCCATTATGGCTCTGTGGGGCGGCCTGGACATCACCCAGGAGGAGCTGCTGGCCATTCGATGGCACATGACCGCCTGGGACTTGCCGTTCCAGAGTGTGGAGCTTGGCAAGAGCCTCAACACCGCCCGCGACCTGCACCCGTTGTGCTCACTCGTCCAGCTCGCCGATGGCATAGCCGCCAACCTGATGGAGTTCGACGACAAAGATGCCGATTGGGACTAATGTCCTCTGCTGCTAGGTGTGATGAACGTTGAAGACTTTCGCAGCCACTGCCTCGCTCTGCCTGGCGCGGTCGAGGCTACGCCCTTTGAACGGTTCTCACGGGGGCGGTTCACCATTCTCGTGTTCTATGTGGCCACACACATGTTCTGCTATTTCAACATCGATGATTTCAAGGCCGTCACTATCAAGGGTGACCCAGCCGAGTTGGCCGATCTCAAAGAACGTTGCCAAGCGGTGAGTGACCCGTTCAATGGCAACAAAAAGCATTGGGCAAGCGTGAGTTTTGGCTCGGATTTATCCGATGCCGAGGTATTGCGACTGGTCGACAAGTCGTATGAACTGGTGAAAAACCGAAAACGATAGAAAATATTTATGAGAACGCGTATTTACATATTGCTTCTAAGTTTAACGCTGGCTTTCGGGGCTTGGCCGATGACCGAGCAAGAGGCTGTTGACCTGTTCGTTGGCGACCCCGCACTGAGCCATGCCGCTGCCGGTGTGGCTGTGATGCGGCTCGACTCAGGTAGGGTGGTGGCCAGCCATCTGCTCGATCAGGCCATCATCACAGCCTCGACGATGAAAACGGTGACTTCCACAGCCGCTCTGGAAACGCTGGGTGGTGACTTCCAGTTCGAGACCCGCGTGTTGCTGCGCGGCGTGGTGGTGGGCGACACGCTGTGCGGCGACCTGGTGATTGTGGGCGGCGGCGACCCCACCTTGGGTTCGCGGCACTTCCCCAAGCATCCTGACATCGTCACCGAGGTGGTGCAGGCCGTGAAACAGCGCGGCATCGCTGTGGTTGAGGGGCGTGTACTCACCGACGAGAACCTCTATCCCTATCCGCCCTACAGCATCCACTGGGACGTGGGCGATCTGGCGTGGGACTATGGCGCCGCCGTGCATGCGCTCAACTATGCCGACAACGAGGCGCACGTCTCGTTCCGCGTCGACAAATGGGGACGGTTCTCATCGTTCACCACCAAGCCTCACCTGAGCGATGTGCAGGTGGTGAACAAGATGCGCTTCAATGCCAGCCGCGAGAACGTGGACTTCGCCCTCGAATATGCCACACCGGCGCTGGTGCTCATGGGGCAGGTGTGCCCTGGCAGCTACAACCTCACCTTTGCCAATCCCAGTCCAGGGCAGCTGTTGGCCGACACCATGTTGCAAGCCCTGAAGCGAAAAGGGGTGAAAGTGCTTGAGCGCACTGGTTTGCGCCACAAGGGACGAGTGAGTGATGAGGTGCTGTTCACCCATCGCTCGCCCGTGCTCACCGACATCGTGTGTTCGTTGCTCGACCGCAGCGACAACATGTTCACCCATGCCTTGCTGCGAGCCATCGCGGTGCGCGACAAGAGCTGGACGGGCGATGACCTCGACCACACCGGTGTGGAATGTGTGGAGCGGCTGCTCAAGGCGCGGGGCATCGACAGCGAGGCCCTGTTTATGCGCGACGGCAGCGGACTGGCTCGCGCCGGTAAGGCTTCGCCACACCTGTTTGTGCAGATGCTCGCCTACATGGCGCAGCGTCGCTATGGCAGCGATGAGCAGCGACTGTGCGACCTCATGCCGCCCGTGGGGTCACGCATCGGCTCACTCTTGCCCGGCACGCGCCTGAGCCGCAACATCGTCATCAAGTCGGGAAGCATGACCGATGTGCAGTGCTTTGTGGGCTATTACCCCGCCAGCGAGCCCCAATATGCCTTCGCCGTGCTGGTCAACAACTACAACTGCCCCCGCAAGGAACTCAAAAACCTCATCGACCGCCTGCTCATCAACCTCTTCGGGCAGTGAGCTGCGTGATCCATGGGAAAGATTTTTTGTGTTACATGTTAAACATCAATGAGTGTGGTTTTGCCAATCTGCTGGGCTCCTCTCAACAATATGGAGAAAGTAAAAACGGAATATTTTGGTTATCTTTGCTGCGAATTTTATGACAGAAACGCTTGAAGTGAGTTTCAATGTGAATTATGCAGTTCAGGCGAATTATACTAATTTTTATATAAGAAACAAGTAAAAAACAAAAAGAAAATGAACAAGAAACAATTCTCTTTACGCCATCTGCTGATGGCTTTTGGGTGTGGAATGCTACTGGTGGGCGGTGTGTCGCTCATGGCTCCTCACCGTGTGTCGAGCGGCGTTTACGGTGATGTGAACGGCGACGGCGTGGTGGATGTCGACGACTTGAACGAGGTCATCAACGTGATGCTTGGCAAGCCCCATGGTGGCAACCACGATGGCAACACCTTTACCGTGAACGGCGTCACGTTCAACATGGTGTCCGTTGAGGGCGGCACGTTTATGATGGGTGCGACCCAGGAGCAGCTCGGTGATGCCGACAGCGATGAGAAGCCTGCCCATCGAGTGACGCTGAGCAGCTACAGCATCGGCGAGACCGAGGTGACGCAGGAACTGTGGCAGGCGGTGATGGGCGATAACCCGAGCCACTTCACGGGCAACCTGCAACGCCCGGTGGAGCAGGTGAGCTGGAACGACTGCCAGGAGTTCATCACCAAGCTGAACGCGCTCACGGGCGAGCACTTCCGCCTGCCCACCGAGGCCGAATGGGAGTATGCCGCACGCGGAGGAAACAAGAGCCAGGGCTACAAGTATGCTGGGAGCAACGCCCTCAGCCAAGTGGGATGGTATGAATTCAATGCCGAAGACGTGGGCGAAGACAGTCCCGACTATGGCACGCACGCGGTTGCCACTAAAGCTCCGAACGAGCTGGGTCTCTACGACATGAGCGGCAACGTGTGGGAGCGGTGTAGCGACTGGCACAGCTACACTTACTACGATGAATCGCCTGAAATGAATCCCCAAGGGCCTTCTACGGGTTCCTATCGAGTGGCACGTGGTGGTGCTTGGGACTATCAGGCTTCTCGCTGCCGTGTATCGTACCGTCACCGCGCCGGGTCTGACGGGGGACACAACGTAGGCCTGCGCTTAGCGCGGTAGTGTGTTTTTCTGCATCAAGAACGGGAAAGAGTGTGAAGTCCACTGTAAAGCTCCCCCTTTAAGTTGGATAGAGGGGGAGCTTTGCCGCTCTCATAGTAAACCCCCCCATCTTATTGCCCACGCTGTTTGACAAAATCCTACAGCATTAATAAATTTTAACTAAATAATGTTGCGGATTATGGTTTACTGTTTGTAACTTTGCTGCGAAACGCCTTTTGTGCTTGTTGTTTTGCTAAACAACTGAACACATTCATTAACCCCATAAACGATAACCGCTATGAAAAAGCCGACGTGGACAACAGCGGCGGCGTGGATGTGGACGACCTGAACATCATCATCAACATCATGCTCGGCAAAGCGTGATAAGGCGGCGACTACTCGTTTCCTTGCCTTCGCCATCTGCTTTTTTTTGTTAATTTTAGTGTGCGTGGTTGAAATAGTAGTATTTTTGCAAATTGAATGAAAAATCAAAACCTCATAATCAACTAAACGAAAGATGAAGACATTGATGACAATTCTGGGCGTTTCGGTGGCAGCGGTGCTGGCATCGGCCTTGCTGCTGCTCACGTCGTGCGACAAGGGCGGCAAAAACAATCCCTTGTTGGAGAAGAGTACGTTGCCCTATGGTGCGCCTGATTTCAGCAAAATCAAGGCTGCCGACTATCTGCCCGCCTTCGAGGCCGCTATCAAGCAGAAACGTACGGAGATTGACTCCATCACCGCCAACAGCGACTCGGCCACGTTCGAGAACACCATTCTCGCCTACGCCGAAAGCGGCCAGCAGCTCGAGCGCGTGAGCCGCGTGTTCTTTGCCCTCGTCGAGGCCGACAAGACTCCCGAAATCGGTGAAGTGGAGAAGAAGGTGCAGCCCATGCTCACCGACCTGGAGAATGAAATCGCGTTCAACAAGGACCTCTTTGCCCGCATCCGCGTGGTGCACGACCGCGACTCGGCAAAGCTCGAGGGCGAGGATAAGAAACTCACCGAAGAGATTTACAAGGAGTTTGTGCTCAACGGTGCACTGCTCAACGACGAGCAGATGAAACGCATGAAGGAAATCAACAAGCAAATCACCGACCTGCAGCAAAAATGGGGTGACATGGTGCCCGAGGCCACCAACGAGGCCGTGGTGTGGGTCGACAGCAAGGAGAAGCTGGCTGGACTTAGTGCCGCCGACTTGGAGCAGTGTGCCAAGGATGCCGAGAGTCTGGGCAAGAAGGCCCCCTATGCCATCGTGATTGTGAACACCACGCAGCAGCCGCTGCTGGCAAGCCTCGACAACCGCGACCTGCGCAAGCAAGTCTATGAGGCCTCGGTGAAGCGCTGCGACGGCACCGGCAAGTACAACACCTATCCGCTGGTGGTAGAAATCGCCAAGCTCCGTGCCGAAAAGGCCGAACTGATGGGCTACAAGAACTATGCCGCCTACTCGCTCGAGAAGACCATGGCCAAGACACCCGACAACGTGTACGCCTTCCTCACGAAACTCATCAGCGAGTACCGGCCCAAAGCCGACACCGAGACCAAGGAAATCGAGGAATATGCCCGCAAGACGATGGGCCCCGACTTCAAGCTCGAGCCCTACGACCGCTTCTACTACTCGGCCAAGATGAAAAAGGAGATGCTCAACGTGTCGGATGACGAGGTGAAGCCCTACTTCAACGTCGACAGTGTGCTTATCAACGGCGTGTTCTATGCCGCCAACCGCGTGTATGGCCTCTCGTTCAAGGAGCGCACCGACATCCCGGTCTATCACCCCGACGTGCGCGTGTTTGAGGTGACCGACAAAGAGGGCAAGCCCAAGGCATTGTTCTATTGCGACTACTTCCGCCGTCCCACCAAGCGCGGCGGAGCCTGGATGGACGAGTTTGCCAAGCAGAGCCGTCTGCGCGACCAGCTCTCGGTGGTGTATAACGTGTGCAACAAC
>JAFYCU010000151.1 GCA_017545095.1 Muribaculaceae bacterium
CCTTTAGCTCGCGACCGAATGGGAGCAAACCCCTGTGACAAAACGCCCACACGAGTCCCCCTCCCCGTCTGTTGTTTCATCCCGGGGGCAGCGCCCCCGGCTAGGGTCTAACGCCCTTTCAGGGCTAACTGGGGACAACTTTGCGATAGTTACCTCCCGCAATGCAGAAAGCCGCAATGCAGAAGGGGTTTGGAGAGTTTTCAGCTATCCTTTGGTTCGCTAATCACTCGATGGCGAGGGCGTAGGAGTCGGGTTGGAGGCCGCGTGGCAGGTGCACGGTGACGCGGTTGCCGTTCACTTGGTGCTTGAGTGTCTTGCCGGTGGCGAGCAGGCGCACTCGGCGCACGGGGCGGTGGGTGTTCCAGCTTATCGTGGAGGGCAGTTCCCCGCCGTCGGGCAACGCGTAGATGGCATAGTGCCGTAGGCCGTCGGGCGAGGCGGCGAACCACAGGTTGCCGTCGTGGTAGTGCGGGGTGATGGTGGTGCCGTAGATGGCCTCACCGTTAGCGCGGAGCCAGCGTCCCACGGCTTGCAGTCGCTCCACGGCCTCGGGCTGGATGAGTCCTTCTGGGGTGGGACCCACGCCCAGTGCCAGACAGCCGCCTTTGGCCACCACCTCGGCCAGCGTGTTCACCACCTGCCGCGCACTCTTCCAGCGTGGGCGCGGCACCCAGCCCCAGTCGTCGCTCAGCGGGATGCAGCTCTCCCACGGATAGGGCAGCTGCGCCTCGGGGATGGTGCGCTCGGGGGTTTGGTAGTTCTCGTAGGGGCCGCGAATGGTGCGGTCAACGATGATGAGACCCGGCTGATGGCTGCGTGCCATGAGCGCGAGGCGGTCCATATGGATGTCCTGGTGGTTCTCGGCGCACACCCAGCCGCCATCGAGCCACAGGATGTCGATGGGGCCGTAGCCGCTAAGGATTTCCTCGAGCTGCCTGTGGGTGAATTGGCAGAACTGCTCCCAGCGCCACGGGTAGCGGTCGATGGGATAAGTGGTGTTGCGCCCACGGTTGGGGTAAACGTCCCACCAGTAGAGCTGGCTGTGCCAGTCGGGCTTGGAGAAATAGGTTCCCAGCATGAACTGCCGGTTGGCGAAGGCCTGCATCACGTGTCGCAGCACATCGCTGCGCGGGTCGCCGGCAAAGGCGTGCCGGGTGATGTTGTAGTCGGTTTGCTGTGTGTTCCACATGCAGAACCCGTCGTGGTGCTTGGTGGTGAAAATCATGTATTTCATGCCCGCGTCGTGCATCACGTCGGCCCACTGCTGCGGGTCGAACAGGCGCGGGTTGAACTCGTCGGCCAGGCCGAAGTACCACTGCTTGTAGTGCTCAAAGGTCTGCGTGGTGTCGCGTGTGATCCACGACTCGTTGCATATCGACCACGACTCCACGATGCCGGGCACCGAGTAGATGCCCCAGTGCAGCAGCACGCCGAACTTGAGGCCCTGCCAGCGGTGGAGCTTGTCGAGCACCAGCGCATCGGTGGGCCACTGATAATCGTTGGCGGCCGACTGCTGGTGCACATTCTCCTGCGCTGCGCACAGCAGCCCAGCCCACAGGGCAAGAAACAACAAACATGTTTGCTTTTTCATCAACCGATTCACTATTTCAAGGTTCAAACCACTATCACACAAAATCATTCCAGCCAGAACCGTGAACCAAATAGAGACACTTATCCCTTAAGTCTACAGATGTTCGGGCAACTCAAAGAGGCGTGTGCCGTTGGAGCCTTTGATGAGGATGCAGCGGCCTTGTGGAGGAGCTGCGGCGATGGCGGCCTTGACCTGCTCCACATCGGGGTATTTCGGGTAGGGACAGTCGATGCCGTCGAACTCATGTCCCACGAGCCACACGGTGGGGATATGGCTGTCGCGTAGCCGCTCCACCAGGCGCTCATGCTCTTCGCGGCTGCTCTCGCCCAGTTCGCGCATCTCGCCTATGATGGCCATCTTGGGGCTGTCCACCGCCATGAGGTCGAAGTTGCGCAAGGCGGCCTCCATCGACGTGGGGTTGGCCTTGTAGGCATCCACAATCAGTTTGTTGTGCTGGGTGGCAAGCAGCTGCGAGCGGTTGTTGCTGGGTGTGTAACCCTCGATAGCTTGGCCAATCAGGTCGGGAGTCACCCCAAAATGGCGGCCCACGGCCACGGCGGCCAGCACATTGTCGATGTTGTAGCTGCCGATGAGGTGGGTCGATAGGTTGTGCCACGGCCCTGCCTGCCCATCAACGTTCTCGCGCCAGCGCAGTCGCAGGAAGGGGTCGCAGGCCACCACCTCGCCGCACACGCGGCAGCGGCTCTTGTCGGCGTGGTGCGTGTAGCCGGTCGTGGTCACGGTGGCGGGCAGGATGCGGGTGAGGTGGTCGTTGTCGGCATTCACAAAGATGTGGGATTCGGGGCGCGAGGCCAGGAAATCATACAGCTCGCCCTTGGTGCGCACCACGCCCTCGAACGAGCCAAAGCCCTGCAGGTGAGCCTTGCCCACATTGGTGATCAAGCCGCAGGTGGGCTCGGCAGTTTCGGCCAGCGTGCGTATGTCGCCAGGGTGGCTGGCGCCCATCTCCACGATGGCCAGCGTGTGCTCGGGCCGCAGACGCAGCAACGTCTTGGGCACGCCCACGTCGTTGTTGAAGTTACCCTCGGTGGCCATCACCTGATGGGTGGTCGACAGCACGGCGCGAAGCAGCTCCTTGGTGGTGGTTTTGCCGTTGGTGCCGGTGACACCCACCACCGGGATGCTGAACTGGCGGCGGTGTTCGCGTGCCAGGTCCTTGAACGCCTGCAGCGTGTCGGGCACGAGCATCAAGCGTGCTGCATCGCCGCCCTGTGCCACATAGTCGTCCACCACCTGAGGGTCGCTCACCACAGCCATGGCGCACCCTTTGCCAAGGGCTTGGACAGCAAAGCGGTTGCCGTCGAAGGTGTCGCCCTTGAGGGCTATAAAGATGCTGCCCTCGGGGCAGTCGCGACTGTCGGTGGTCACCACCGGGTGCTGGCGATAGAAGTCATAAAGTTGTTTGATGTCCATATTGAGTTATGAGTCATGAGTTAAGAGTTACGAGTGATGAGTGAGTAGAGCGAGACTCCGTCTCGCCGTGCACCGACAAGGCTCGGCAGATACTGGGTTTTGTCGGCAAAATATTTACCCTCGAGGCGCACCTGCTTGAAGTGGCAGATGCAATAGGGAATGAGTTTCACGTTGTCCATAATCGTGGAGCATTTGAGTTTGGTTGGCAAAGTTACTGCAAAATGAGTGCAATGGCAAGAAATAGGCAAACAAAATGCAATTTTGATTTGACGACAGCTGCACCTCATTATCACCTCATTCATACAAAGCCAAAAAACTTGGCAACTACCGCGAAGTTGCCCCCTATTAAAATTGGGAGCTTTTAGCTGCTTCCCTAAAATAGGGGAGCTGTCACGAAGTGACTGAGGGGTATGACAAAGCAATTGGGTATCAATGATTTGGAAATTATACTCCCCCCAGCCCCCTCTAACTTAGAGGGGGAGCTGTTGAAACAATCATTGTGGAGACAACTTCACGATAATTGCCAAAAAACTTTGCCTTTTATTTTGCATTTTGCTCGGTTTGCAGTAACTTTGCACGTTTAATTCGACATCAGACATGAACAGCAACAAACGCAACATAGCCATCGTGTGTGGTGGCGACAGCTCGGAGCATGAGGTGTCGCTGCGCTCGGCACAGGGATTGAACGGTTTTTTCGACCACAACCGCTACAACATCCACACTGTGGTGGTGAAGGGGCTTGACTGGCACGTGAACCTGCCCGATGGCGGCACGACACCCATCGACCGCAACGACTTCTCGTTCACCCACAAGGGGGAGAAAGTGAAATTCGACTATGCCTATATCACCATCCACGGCACACCGGGCGAGAACGGCATCATTCAGGGCTACTTTGACCTGCTGCGCGTGCCCTACAGCACATGCAACGTGCTGGTGGAGGCGCTCACATTCAACAAGTTTGCGCTGGTTAACTATCTGCGTGCTTTCGGTGTGAACGTGGCCGACAGCGTGCTGCTGCGCCGGGGCGAGGAGGGGCGTTACAGCGCAGCCGATATCGAGCGTCTGGTGGGCATTCCCTGCTTTGTGAAGCCCGTGGCCGACGGCTCCAGCTTTGGCATCACCAAGGTGAAAAGCGCCGACCAGCTGGCAGCGGCCCTCGACAAAGCCTTTGCGCAGTGCGACAGCGTGATGGCCGAGCGTTTCCTCGATGGCACCGAGGTCACCGTGGGTTGCTACAAAACGCGCGACAAGGCCGTGGTGTTCCCGGTCACCGAGGTCGTTACCGACAACGAGTTCTTCGACTACGATGCCAAGTACAACGGTCAGGTGGATGAAATCACGCCGGCACGCATCTCCGATGAACTCACCTCCGCACTACAGCAGGAAACGAGCCGCATCTACGACATCCTGCACTGCAACGGCATCATTCGCATCGACTACATCATCACACGCAATGCCGACGGCTCCGACCGCATCAACCTGCTGGAAATCAACACCACACCGGGCATGACCGCCACCAGCTTCATTCCGCAGCAGGTGCGCGCCGCAGGACTGGAGATGGCCTATGTGCTTACCGACATCGTGGAGAACCAAATAAGTTAGCTACGAGCTACAAGCTACAAGTGGCGCAGTGCGGCACTTGAATCTCGCATCTTGAATCTCACATCTTGAATCTCGCATCTTAAAAATAGTTTTTTATGACCGATAACCAAACACTTGTAAAAACCATCATCGAGGGTGCCCAGGAGAAGAAAGGGCACAATATCACTTATGTTGACCTGACCGGCATTGAGTCGGCTCCCACCGAGGGTTTTGTGCTCGTCACTGGCAACACCCCTATCCAGGTGGATGCCGTGGCCGACAGCATTCGTGAATATGTGGAGAAAACCATAGGTGTCAGGCCGTTCAACTACGATGGCTATCAGAACTCTCAGTGGATCGTGATTGACTATGGCACGGTTTTTGCACATGTCTTTCTGCCCGACTTTCGTGAACGCTACCGCTTAGAGGAACTCTGGGCCGATGCCGTGATCACCAACACGCCGGACGTTATTTAAATTATGGCTAATCAACAACGACGCAAAGGATTCAAGCTGAACCTGTATTGGATGTATGGCCTCATCACGGTGGGCCTGCTGTCGATGTACTGGCTCGGCGACCAGTCGCTCACTCGCGAGATGAGCATGACCGAGTTTGAAAACACGGTCAAGAGTGGCGGTGTGACGAAAATCATCGTTTACACCAACAACAACGAGGCTGAGGCTGTGCTCGGCGACTCGCTGGCACGTGTGGTGTTTAAAGCCGAGGGTTACGAACCCAAGAAAGGCGTGCAGGCCAAGGCCAAGACCGACATCCCCTCGAGCGACAAGTTCACCGACAAGGTGGAGGCTTGGCGGCAGGAGGGTGTGTTCACCGGCGAGGTGACCTATGAGAAGGGTAGCGACTATGGTGCCTGGATTTGGTCGTTCGGACCCATCATCCTGTTGGTGGTGTTCTGGGTGCTCATCATGCGGCGCATGGGAAGCGGCGGCGTGGGCGGTGGTGGAGGCATCTTCAGCGTGGGCAAGAGCAAGGCCATGCTCTTCGACAAGGACAACGCCGTGAAGGTGACCTTCAACGATGTGGCCGGCTTGGCCGAAGCCAAGGTGGAGATAGCCGAAATCGTGGACTTCCTCAAGAATCCTGAGCACTACACCGAGCTGGGCGGCAAGATTCCCAAGGGGGCGTTGCTCGTGGGGCCTCCGGGCACCGGCAAGACGCTGCTCGCCAAGGCCGTGGCCGGCGAGGCCAACGTGCCGTTCTTCTCGATGTCGGGTTCCGACTTTGTGGAGATGTTTGTGGGTGTGGGTGCCAGCCGTGTGCGCGACCTGTTCCGGCAAGCCAAGGAAAAAGCCCCCTGCATCGTGTTCATCGACGAGATTGATGCGGTGGGACGTGCCCGTGGCCGCAATGCCAACATGGGCGGCAACGACGAGCGCGAGAACACCCTGAACCAGCTTCTCACCGAGATGGACGGCTTTGGCAGCAACAGCGGCGTGATTATCCTCGCCGCCACCAACCGGGCCGACATCCTCGACAAGGCTCTGCTGCGTGCCGGACGTTTCGACCGCCAGATTTATGTGGAACTGCCCGAGCTGAGCGACCGCAAGGAAATCTTCGAGGTACACCTGCGCAACGTGAAAACCGACGGCAGCGTCGACATCGACCAGCTCTCGCGCCAGACTCCCGGTTTCTCGGGCGCCGACATCGCCAACGTGTGCAACGAGGCCGCCCTCATCGCCGCACGACGCAGCAAGCAGGCCGTGCAGCGGCAGGACTTCATGGATGCTATCGACCGCATCATTGGCGGTCTGGAGAAAAAATCGAAGGTCATCACCGAGGAGGAGCGCCGTTCCATCGCCATCCACGAGGCCGGACATGCCACAGTGAGCTGGCATCTGCGCTATGCCGACCCCCTCATCAAGGTCACCATCGTGCCCCGAGGCAAAGCATTGGGAGCCGCATGGTATATGCCCGAGGAGCGCCAAATCGAGCCTAAACAAGCGCTGCTTGACAAGCTGTGCTCGCTGCTCGCCGGCCGCAAAGCCGAGGAGATGTTCCTAGGGTTTGTCGACACCGGTGCCCTCAACGACCTGGAACGCGCCACCAAGATAGCCTATGCCATGGTCACCTACTACGGCATGAGCAACCACCTGCCCAACATCTCCTACTACGACTCGTCGGGCCAAGCCTACGGCTTCACCAAGCCCTACAGCGAGGAGCGTGCGCGTGCCATCGACGACGAGGTGCAGGAAATCATCGACAGTCAGTATCAGCGCGCGGGCGAGATTCTGCAACAATACCAGGATGGGCACCACGCCTTGGCCGACCTGCTCGTGCAGCGCGAGGTCATCTACACCGAGGATGCCGAGCGCATCTTTGGCAAGCGGCAGTGGACCAGTCGCACCGAGCAAATCCTGCAAGAGGGCGAGGAACGCAAGCGTCAGCAAGAGGGCGAAGTGAGTGCCGAACCCGACACGACTGCCGACTCGCAAGCCCCCGCCGACACCACACCGCCGCCGTTTGTCAGATAGGCTACAAATAACAAGTAATAAGGGATAAGTGGCGCAATGCGGCTCACATGTCGCCATTGGCCGCGCTAAAACAAAAGCCCCGCATGGTCGCAAATTGCGGCCTATGCGGGGCGTTTTATTACAGGGTTTGCGCTACGCTTGTGTCACAAGTCAAAAGGGCAGTTCGTCCTGAGCACCATCGTCCTGAGCGAAGCCGAGTGCTGCAGGGTCGGGTGCCGGAACTGGTGCGCCATCGGCGGGTGCCGGTGCGGGAGCGTAGCCTGGAGCGGTGGGTGCGGCAGGTGCGGGAGCATAGCCTGGTGCGGCAGGAGCTGGTGCGCCATAGGGGGTGGCAGGAGGCATCTGCTGCGCAGCAGTCGGGTCGAAGGGCTCGGCCTTCCAGCCGCGGATGTCGGTGTACCAGCGACCCTGATACTCGCGACTCTCGATGTCGTAGCTCAGCGTGATGGTGGCACCCACGGCGCACACGGCATCATACTGGTTGATGCGGTCGCCGAAGAAGTCAAACGCCACTTTCTTGGGAAAGGAATCCAATGTTTCGAGTATATACACCTGCTTGCTCCAGGGATTGCCCATCTTCGATGTTCCAGACTGCAACGGCAGCTTCTGTATGATTTTTCCTTGTACTTCCATGATGTGATTTTTATGTTTAGTGAGTAAATAATTCAATGTGCAAAATTACGCATTATCTGCCAAACGGCAAAATAATTTCGAACTTTGAAAAAGAAAATCACAATCGACCGCGAAAAAATCTGTCTTGAAAAAAATACGCCTTAAGCGAAATTTTTTGGCAAATTGCTATGCTACTCAAAATAAAATCACTAATTTTGCATGTTCAAGCCATTAATATTGCCAATCCTATTGGTGCGAAACCAAGTGAAAACCAATTCATGACTGGCTGAAAACAGTTGTGTATGAGAGAATTGAAGAGAGATATGAACGCAAAAATTTCACAACCCTGCGATGTGAATGTGAGTTCCGAGACGGGGCGGCTGCGTGCTGTGTTGCTGCATCGCCCTGGTGTGGAAATCGAGCGTATGACACCGCTCAATGCCGCACATGCCCTCTACAGTGACATCCTCGACAAAGTGAATGCCGACATCGAGTACACGCGATTCAGCACGGTGCTCGAGCGGTGGACGCAAGTGTATTATGTGGAAGACATCCTGGCGCGCCTGCTCCTCGATGCCGACATCCGCCAGTCGCTGGCCACCAGCCAAATGGTGGAATGGGCTGCCAACGAAGCCGCACGCAACGGTGACAACAGCAACGAAGCCCTGGCCAAGCACTTGGCGCGCATCCTCATCGAGGGCTATGAAGACCCCGACTGGGACGGCATCACCGACCGGCGTTTCCTGCTCGAACCGCTCTACAACCTGTTTTTCACCCGCGACGCTTCCTCCACGGTCTATCACCGGGTGCTCATCAACTCCATGAGTTTCGAGGTGCGCGAGCGCGAGACGCTGATCTACGAAGCTATCTTCCGCCACTTCTTCAATGTCGACATGCTCAACACGCTGGCATGGAACAGCGAGGCACGCACCGAGGGCGGTGATGTGCAGATTGCCAGCCCCGACCTCCTGTGCGTGGGACAGGGCATTCGCACCAACAAAAAAGGCATTGAATACCTTGCCGAGACCTTTGCACGCGAGCGCGACCATTTCAACATCCTGGTGCAGGAGCTGCCACGCGAGCCGGAGTCGTTTATCCACCTCGACATGGTGTTTACCTTCCTGAGCCAGCACCAGTGCATGGCCTTCGAGCCTATGCTCAAGAAGCAAGGACTCTTCGCCAACAAAGCCACCACGCTCATCAGCATCGACCACGGCAAGGTCACCTACCGCGAGATGCCCAACATGGTGGAGGGACTGCGGCACCTGGGCTGGGACATCAGCCCCGTGATTTGCGGCGGCAACGACCCCTGGATGCAGCTGCGCGAGCAGTGGCACAGCGGGGCCAACTTCTTCGCCCTGGGCGACGGCAAAGTGCTGGGCTACCGACGCAATGTGCGCACCATCGAGGCACTGGACCATGCCGGGTTCAACGTGCTCGCTGCCGATGACATCATCAGCGGACGCGTCAGCATGGAGGACTACAGCAAGTTTGTGGTCTCGTTCCCCGCCAG
The DNA here is from genome assembly GCA_017545095.1 of Muribaculaceae bacterium. Next base: position 9,224 of record JAFYCU010000151.1, read on the forward strand.
CGAGCTGCCGCGCGCCGGCGGCGGAGCACGATGCATGTCGATGCCCCTGCTGCGCGACTGACGGCAAATCCCCCAACACGCATCACAACCACACAGGCCTGCCCATCCAAACAAGGACGGCAGGCCTGCGCTGATTTCTTCGTGAGGCTAAAACCGGATTCCGCACATGGCCGTCACCTCGAAGATGGAGTTGACCAACCGGCTCTGACTGGTTTTGTAGCGATGGTGGTCGCCATAGCCTTGAATGCCGAGAAAGAACTTCTTGTGGTTATACACCGCTGCCATGCGACCTCGCACGTTGATCGACAACGCACTCGCATGGTCATCGGCCTGCGGCATCAGGTTATAGCGGTAGCCAATATAGGGGGTTAACGTGAAGTTGAGCAGCCACTTGCGGCCCAGCACCCAGTTGTAACCATAGCCAAACAGCACGCAGTAGTCGTTATAGAGGACGCGCGGCGCATCGGCTTGTGTGGGGATGTACTCACGAGCCTCCTCCGGCAACTTGTCCACATCAAATTTCACATCGAAGTGCTGCAGGCTGATGCCCGCCAGCCACGACCCGGCACTGCGCTTCTGATATTTCGAGAAGCAGTAGGCCGCCGCTTGCGCATAGCGGCGGTTGTTGAAAAAGTAATATGCCGTCACTCCCATCGCCTTGCGGCTGATGCCTTCCTGCCGGAACTCGTGGCGCTTGTTATCGATGCTTTTGTCGGTATAGGTTACGTTGGTCACGTTTTGGTTTTCCCAATAGTAGGCATCGGCGGCGAAGCGGGCGCAGGTGAACGAAAAGTCAACCTTGTTCGAAAGCTTGCCGCCATGCACCAGATTGCTCACACTCACCGAATAGCCCACACTCACCGCCATGAACGACAACGACAAACCGATGTTCGACACCATATTGCTGTTCATGACCATGTCCACGCCTTCGAATGGAACGCCTATGTAGGAATCTATCCAGTTGTTGCTCTTCAGAATGAATTTCCAGTTCTTGCCCGTGCTCACCACATAGGAGCTGTCGTAGCTGTTGAACGCTCGGTCGCCCCATTTATAGGTTTTGTAGCAAAACATCACAAACTTGGGGTAGCCCATCGTGCTGTCATTGAAGTTCACTTTTCCATGCTTGAGTGCGCGCCACCAGTAGCCCTTGTTGCGGGTGGTGTCGTAGGGCTCGTTGAGCTTCGCGTCGATGCGTTGCTTGATGTTGGCCTTCATCTGCTGCAGCTTGCTCAGGCGCTGGGTGCTGTCGGCTTCCATGGTCACACTGTCGGCCGGCAGCTGCAGGCTGCTCACACCGTCGGGTAGGGGCAACTGGTCCTGCCCCCATGCTGCGACACACGGCAGCATCAGCACGCAGTGCATTAATATCAGTATCCAACGTTTCATGTTGCCAATCTGGGTTTAAGGAAAAATGCAAATATGTAGAGGTAGTCGAGCACCTTGGTTAGAAATCGCTGAAGAAGGAGGGGCGGATAAGCAACCCCATGCGCAGGCGGCAGTGATATTTGTTGTAGTCGAGCATGTTCTCACCGTAGCCGTCGTAGAAATGCAGCATCAGGAACTGGTTGTCTTTCTCGCGGATGCGGAAGCCCAAGTTGATGATGGTGTTGAAGTTCATGTTCCAGCCCTGCCGCTTGACAAACGTTACATCGGCCACCCAACGCTTGTTTTTTGAAATGAACTGCGCTCCGGCTTGGAAAATGCCGCTGTACTTGAGAATGTCCTTGTTCTGCTGTCCGTCGATGATGGGAATCCACGTCTTGGCATGAAGCATCAGCTGGCGGTCGATAAACGCCGACCCGGCAAACGACACCTTGTTCCAGCTGCGTGAGGCCTCGCCGTCGCGGCCGTTCGACTCGTGCTCAAGCATGATGGTGGCATTTCCAACCAGTTTGCCTTTATTGAAAACGGGAGCCTGTATACCAATTCCCGGGTTGAAATTCAGGTCGTGGAACGGCAGCGACTCTTCAAAGATGTTCCACATCGCCTTCTGCGAGTAGCTCAGGAACAGATAGCTGTGGAAAGGAAGAATCGATTTCGTGAGTCGCTGGCGGAAACTGATTTGGAATTTCACATCGCTATTGTACTGGGTGGGCTTGTGGTTCAGCGTGGTACCCAGTGTGAAATAGTTGTCCTTGTAGATGCTGAAGAACGGAAGGTTGTCGAAGTATGTGATGATGCTGTCGACATTAAATTTCTCGAGTTCTTTGCCTCTAAAGGATGTGGCAATCTGTCCTTGGGCCGGACTCATCACCCCCGCAATGACTAAGATGATTATTATTCTTAATAGTTTCATTGTGTATTTTTGTTTAGTTTATATCTGATGATTACACCACAGTGAAATTAATAATATCAATATTATTGTATTTGGCGATAATCCTGTCGTTCATCCATATTAGGATGTCAATTGCTGAATCAGTCTCGCCATTTGGCATTGTTTTCTCGTAACACTCAAAAGTGAGCATATACAAATCATCACCGTAGGCAATCAACTCATCGGCATAAGAAAAGATAACTTTTTCCTGGCGCCCCGAGTGTATATGCTGTGGAACTCCATCGACCCATAACACAGCCTGATCGTTGCGCTCATCATCAGTTTCAAATCCAGCGGCATAGATGTGGCCATTGAGTTGAGTAACTGAACTCACATGACCGAGCGGAATGTCATATTCAGGAATAGGAGGATTAAAAGTGCGCGGGAGAACTTGCAACTGCTTGTCGACCCAGATGCAAGGTTCAAACCCCACATGTCCGCCCACGATAGTATGGTCGGTATCATAGGCATAAATCGTAGTGGCATGGCCGCTCACGTCATCACTGGGCTTGGGGAGAATAGCCTTGGCATAGTGACCTTTGTACTCATAATATAGCACGGCATCATTAGGCTCACCATTATGGTATTCCAATCCCGCGAGATAACACTTGCCATTGCTCACGGAAAGACACTGGCCCGAAGTGTTGAAATTCTCACAGTCTTCAATCGGGAATATACCGCTATTTTTCAAGATGTAGGGATAGTCAAAAAGATAGATGTAGTAATCCCACTTGGCTATACCTTCCGTTTCGTGGTTCACATTATCAATAAAATCGATATGTAGCGTGTTCCACTTGCCGTTCTTCCAGTATCCCACCTTGTCCTTGGAGTTTTTCCCGGATACGAAGTAGTCATCTCCGTCGCTGATGATCTCACTGGCATACTCGCAGTTGGGCAGCTCCATGATTCGGTCACCCATCAGGTCGTAGATATGCCCTTCATAGGTCAGCACATATATCTGCCGTTCGCCCCTGCGCTTCACGGTTTCGGGGTCATCTTTCTGGCATGCCGTGAACAACAACAAAAAGCAGGAAGCCAGGATGGCATTAAAAAATAGACGTTGCATGGTGATATTCATTTGTTTTGCTCGATTCAGGCTGCAAAGATACATTATTTTTTCAATATAAAGCCCGAATAGTTTTGAAACTTTAGTAAAGATGGGGGTCATTATGACAACAAGCCGCCTGCTACAATGTCACAGACGGCTTGTGTGGATGTGGCGTTTCTAGTGAGCACTACTGCGAGCGTTGCAGGCAAAACGATGATTGGATGGGCGCTCATTTAGTGGCTCCGCCCAGTGCTACATACAATGCGATGATTGCCTGTGCGGCATCATACATGTTCACGGCCTCGCTGAGCTGTGAGTTGAGTAGGCTCTCTTGCGCGGTGAGCACTTCCAGATAGCTGGCCTTGCCGTTGTCCATGAGCGTGTGCGTGCCGTTGTAGGCATCGTGGAGCACCTCCACCTGGCGGTGGTAGTAACCATGCTTCTCGCTTGCCGACTGGCAGTCGGCGAGGGCCTCGTTCACCTGGTTGCCCGCTTCAATCACGGTCTGCACATAGCTGTTGCGCAGGTCCTCTTGTGCCAGTTGCGCCATCCTGAGGTTGCCTTTCAATTGCCCGCGTGCAAAGATGGGCTGAGTGAGCGAGCCCATAATGCTGAGCAGAATCTTTCCCGGATTAATCACAGCCCCGCCGGCACTGTTGGTCCACCCGGCGGCACCCGTCAGCGAGATGCCAGGGAAGAACGCCGAGCGGGCGGTCTGCATATTGTAGAAGGCTTCTTCCATGGCAAAGTCGGCCAGACGGATGTCGGGGCGTAGCGCGAGCATTTGCGCCGGGATGCCTTGTTGTGCTATTCGCGGCAGGGTGTAGTCTCCCCAGCGGTTACGCTCGATGGGCTGTGGGGTGATGGCCAGCAGGCAGCAGATGTCGTTCTCCACGCCACGAATGTTGCGGCGAGCATCCACCATCTGCGTCTTCACGTTCAGGCATGATGCCTCCAGCTGGTTGACGGCGGTGGAGTAAACCTTGCCGTTCTCCCACAGCACTTTCTGCGCTTCCAACGATGCTCCCCATAGGCTGTCGGTGAGGGTGAGAATCTCCAGCTGTCGGTCCAGCAGTTGGAGCAAGAAGTATTGTTGGGCAACAGCCGAAATCAGGTTGGCACGCACGGCATCCTCGCGCGCCTGGCTTTGCAGCAGCACAGCGTTGGCAGCGCGTTTCTTATTGGTGATGGATCCGATTTGTCCGAAATCCCAGTTCACCTGCAACGGCAGGTTGTAGGTTTTCGACGTGTTGCCGTTGAAGTGGGCTATCGTGCCCGATGGTGCGAAATACAGCGACGGCAGGATGGCCTTTTTGGCCATCTGCAACGCCACTTCGCTCCGCTCCACGGCAATGCGTGCCGAGGCAAGGTCGGTGTTGCGCACCAGGGCGGTGTCGATGAGCCGCTGCAAGAGCGGGTCGGTGAAGAACTCGCGCCACGAGGGCAAGACAAGCCCATTGGTGGCTGTCGATTCGCTAATGTTTGTGCCGATGGCATCGGCAGGTATCTGGACGTTGGACTCATATTTGTCGTACAAGCCGCAACTGGCCGTGGCAAGGCACAAGACACCTATAATGAATATGACTTTGATGCTTTTCATTTCGCTATTCGGTTGTAGTCGCATTTTCACTTGTTTCGGTCACTGTTTTGCCCTGGTATTTCTCGTGCAACTTTTGGAACACGATGAAGAAAGCCGGGACAACGAAGAGCAGTGCGAGCGTGCCGACGGCCATGCCGGCGGTGACTCCGAGGGCGAGCACGCGGTTGCCGTTGGCACCGGCACCACCGGCAATGATGAGCGGAATCATACCGGCAATCATGGTGACCACGGTCATCAGGATGGGACGCAGACGCTCCTCACAGGCGGCAAAGGCTGCGTCGCGGATGCTCAAGCCCTGGGCGCGCCGCTCCGAGGCAAACTCGGTGATGAGGATGGCTGTCTTGGCCAGCAAGCCGATGAGCATGATCACACCCGTTTGCAGGTAGATGTTGTTCTCCATGCCGGGCAGACCCATCTTCGCTACCAGCCAGGTGGCACCGAACGAGCCCATCAGTCCGAATGGCACACTGAGCAGCACGGCCATTGGCGTGAACCACGAGTTGTAGAGCGAGGCCAGAATCAGGTAGATGAGGATGACACAAATGCAGTAGATGAGAGCCGTGGCATTGGAACCCGCAGTCTCCTCCACCTCGCGCGACATGCCGCCGTATTCATAGCTGTAGCCGTTGGGCATCTCCTGCTTGAACACCTCGGCGATGGCCTCATGGGCGTCGCCTTCGGAGAATCCACTGGCGGTCATCACGCCGCAGGTGATGCTCTGGAACAGGTTGAAGTGCTCGACCGAAGCCGACCCTACAATCTCTGTCAAGGTGACGAACTCTGAAATCGGGGCCATCTTGCCGCCGTGCACGCGCACAAAGATGTTGTTGAGCGACGACGGGTCGAGGCGGTATTCGGGCGCGGCATTGGCCATGATGCGGTACACCTTGCCAAACTGGTTGAAATTGCCCACGTAGCTGCCGCCGCAATAGGCACCCAGCGTGCGCAGCACAGCGGCCGGCGTCACACCGGCGCGGTCGCACTGCGTGGCATCGACCGATACTTGATATTTCGGGAATCGCTCCGAGAACGACGACATCGCCATCATGATTTCGGGCCGCTCGTTCAATTTGGCCAGGAACTTGTTGGCATCGGCGTTGAACTCGCTCATCGGGCGGTCCTGCTTGTCTTGTAGCACCAGGTTCACACCGCTGTTCGAGCCGTAGCCCGGCACCTGAGGCATCTGGAAGGGGATGACCACTGCGTTCTTGATGTCCTTGCAGTCGAGGGCAAAGCGGCCATAGACCAGCATGATGTTGTGGCTCATGCCCGGGCGGTCGTCCCAGTTCTTCAGGCGGATGATGAGCGTGGCGTAGCAGCTGTTGGAGCGACCCGCCATCATGCCGTAGCCACTCACCACGGCATAGCTCTCCAGTTCGGGAATCTTCTTCACCTTTTCCTCCACCTTCTTGACAATCTCCTGTGTCTCGTGCAGCGTGCAGCCCTCGGGGGCGCGCACCTCGGCAAAGAACACGCCTTGGTCCTCTTCAGGCACAAGTCCTGAGGGAAGACCGCGCATGAAGATGACGAGCAGCACGGCAGCCACAGCGAGCAGCGCACCCGAAATCCACGGATGCTTGATGAAGCCGCTCACGCTTTTCTTGTATTTCTTCAAGATGGCGTTGTAACTGGCGGTATAGGCTTTCTTGACGTAGTAGTTCAGGTCCTTCTTCTCCTGGCCGTCGTTGGAGTAGCGCATCATGATGGCGCACAGCGCGGGGCACAGCGTGAGGGCCGACACGCACGACAACCCCACCGATGAGGCCAGCGTGACACCGAATTGCGTGAAGAACGACCCCGATGTGCCAGGCATGAACGCCACGGGGATGAACACGGCCATAAACACCAGGGTGCACGAGATCACGGCCACCGACACATCGCTCATGGCCTGGCGTGTGGCCTCGCGGGCATCGGTGATGCCGCCCTCCATCTTCGCCATCACAGCCTCAACAACCACGATGGCATCGTCCACCACGGTGCCAATGGCCAGCACAAGGGCAAACAGCGTTAAAATATTCAGCGAGAAGCCCGCCACCGACACAATGGCGAATGTGCCCAGCAGCGACACAATGATCGACAGCGAGGGAATCACCGTGGCCTTGAAACTCTGCAAGAAGAAATACACCACCAGAATCACAAGGATGATGGCGATGACCAGCGTTTCCACCACGTTGTGGATGGCCGCGAAGAGGAAGTCATCGCTGGTTTGCAGAATCTCAAACTCCAGCCCGGCGGGCATTGTTGGCTTCAGTTCCTCGTAGAGTTTGTTGATGCGGGCGTTCACCTCGGTGGCATTGGCCCCCGGGGCCTGGAACACCATGTAGATGGCGCCGGGCTGGCCGTCGATGTTCGACGTGAAGTTGTAGCTCACGGCTCCAATCTCCACCTCGGCCACATCGCTTAGGTGCAGCAGGTGGCCGCCATCGCTGGTGCGCAGCACAATCTCGTTGAACTCCTCCACGCTTTTCAGCGTGCCCTTGTATTCCATCGAGTATTGGTAGGCGTTCTCCGACTGCTCGCCCAGCGAACCCGTGGCGGCAACGAAGCTCTGGCCGCCTATGGCCGTGAACACATCGTTGGGATCCAGCCCATACTGTGCCATCACATCGGGCTTGAGCCAGATGCGCAGGGCGTAGGTGTTGCCCAGCGACATCACGTCGCCCACTCCGGTGATGCGCATCAGCCGGGGGCGCACATTGATGTCGATGTAGTTGGAGATGAAATCGGTGTCATACTTGCCGTCCACGCTCTTCAGCGCACCGATGTGCAGGATGTTGTTTTGCTGTTTCATCACCTGCACGCCAACCTGATTCACCTCGCTGGGCAGCAGGGCGGTGGCGCGGCTCACGCGGTTCTGGACGTTCACGGCCGCCAGGTCGGGGTCGGTGCCCTGCTCAAAATAGACTTGTATCGACACATCGCCCGACGACGAGGCCGAGCTGGTGATGTAGGTCATTCCTGGCACACCATTGATGTTCTCCTCGAGCGGCTGCACCACCGATTTCATGATGGTGTTGGCATCGGCACCGGTGTAGGATGTCGACACACGCACCGTGGGCGGCGCAATGTTCGGATACTGCTCGATGGGCAGGGTGTTGATGCACACGATGCCCACCAGCGTGATGACAATCGCTATCGCGCATGCCATCACATATCGGTTGATGAAGATGTTGTTCTTCATAGTTTATTTTTCTTTTTTTGCTTCGGTCGGGAACAAGACGCGCTGACCCTCTTGCACATTGTTGGCTCCCACGGTCACGATGCGGTCGCCCACCTTAAGCCCCTCGGTCACGATGGCATCCTTGCCATTGCCTGCATCGGTGATGGTCACGGTCACGGCAGTGGCGGTGCTGTCGGCCTTCACTTTATAGACCAGCGACTTGTCTTGCAGCTTGACCACAGCGGCCTGGGGAATCACCATCACGTCGTTCTGGCTCAGCGGCAGCAGCACCGTGCCCTGAATGCCCGAGTACAGGTGTCCGTCGGGGTTGGGGAATGTGGCTTTGCAGGCCAGCGAGCCTGTGGCTGCGTCCACCACGCCTGTCAGGCTGGAGATGCGGCCCTTGTTGGGATACTCGGTGCCGTTTTTCATCACAAACGTCACTTCGGGTAACTCGGCTATATACCTGGCCTTATCGCTCGAAGAAACGCCCTCCGACACGGCAGCTTCGAGAATCGACTCCGGGATTGAGAACCACGCCTCCATCTGGCGGTTGCCGCTCACGATGGTCATTTGCGTCATTGGCGACACTTGGTCACCGGCGCGGACGCTGATTTCGCCCACAACTCCCGACACCGGCGAGGTGAGCGTGCAGAAGCCCAGGTTCACCTTGGCGCGACTCACTGCCGCCTGTGCTTGGCTCACCGAAGCGTTTGCTTGGCCCACTGCTGCCTGTGCCTGACGGTAGGTGTTCAGCGAGTTCTCGAGCGTGTAGCTGCTCACGATTTTCTTGTCGAACAGGTTCTTGTTGCTTTCGTACTCCAGTTTGGCACTGTTGGCCTGCGCTTGGGCCGCTTGTAGGTTGGCCTGCGCTGCTTGTAGGTTGGCCTGCGCCGCCTGCAGCTCGTGCTGCGCATTGCGAGAGTCAATCACAAACAGCGTCTGCCCCCGGCTCACCTGTTGCCCCTCGGTCACGCAGATGCGCATCAGCTGTCCGCTCACCTGGGGCGAGATGGTCACATCCGACTGACCTCTCATCTTTGCACTGAACTTCACGGGCATCTCAATGTCCGATGTCGTGACGGTCATGGTCTCAAACGACGACGGGGTCTCGTGCGGAACGTCAATCCCGCAGCCGACGGCACCCGCAAGCAGCAAGCAAATAGATGCTGTTTTGCAAATAAAATTCTTCATCATTTTTTTGAGGTTCTATTCTAGAAAAATCCTGTGATGGCAGAACCACGCACCAACAGCCCCACGCATAATGGGTATGTGCCGTATGGCATTGCCAATTCAAAGTGCAAAGGTAAATATTTTTTTTGAAACACACGTCAATCTGCCCGCTAAATCCACAGCTTTCCCTTGGTAAGCCCCTCTTTTAGGAGGTTTTCTTGTGTACACGATAGCCGAGTCCTGTAGAGCCGCATGAAGCGGCTGATGGCCGAAGCAGGTAGAGCACTGCATGGCGGCAATTCGCATTATGACAATGTGAGGAGTAAAAAGACATAAGGACATAAGAAACACAAGCATTGATGGCGAGAGCATAATCTTATATCCGTATGTTCTTCTGTCTTATTTTCCTTAATTCCTTAATTCCTGATATCAATTTTGCTTTTCCATTGTCCATTATCCATTGTCCATTATCCATTATCCATTGTCCATTATCCATTGTCCATTATCAATTCATTGCATTGCCTCATAAAAAATCTCCATTGGCTGTTGCTCATATCAAAAAAGTGTCGTATATTTGCACGATTTTTATAAACTTTCGATTTAGCTAAAAAGACAAATGATGAAACAACTATTTATCCTGTTTGTGCTGCTGTCGTGCATGCGGGCATCAGCTCAGACCTTCGCCGTGGACGGCATTATTTACTCCGTTGTCAACGGGAATGAAGCCAAGATTGTCCAAGATGCCGTTGTGAACAAAGACACATTGCGCAATCTGGTCATCCCCGACGAGGTTGTCTATGAGGGACGCGCATATGCGGTCACAATAATCGATAACTACGCCCTCAACCATTGCAGTGTATTGGAGCAGGTCACTGTCGGTCGGAACGTCCACCAAATCTACATGCGTGCCTTCAGCTCGTGCAGTTCCATCAAACGACTTGTGTGGAAACCAGAGCGTTTTGAATTGGTCGATGTTCCGACATACGCGCTGGAACGGTCGTCTGGAATGGGGTATGAAGAGAACCACACTGTGGGCGGGCTGGATGTTTCGGCGCTTGAAAAGGTGGAAATCTGCGAAGGTGTGCAGGAGCTGCGGGATTATTTCATAACTGGTGCGCCAATCACATCGCTCCACCTGCCGGCATCAATAACGAAAGTGAGTCCATACTGTTTCGCGTTTTGCGCACAGCTGCGCACCATCACCGTTGACCCTGCCAACAGCGTCTTTGACTCGCGCGGCGGCTGCAACGCCGTCATCAACACCGACACCGGCGAGCTGGTGATGGCCTGCGGCGGCACACGCATCCCCGCCACGGTGAGCGCCATCGGACCATTCGCCTACAGCCCCTGCACAGGCTTGAAAAGTGTGGTCATTCCGGCATGGATCACCGCCATCGGGAATGACGCTTTTTACGGTTGCAGCCAGCTTGAGGAGCTGCACTGCCGCATTGCCGACCCGGCTAACGTGACTCTGGGCAACAACGCATTCCAAACCTACTTGATGGGCGAGTTGTACTCTGGCGTACCCGAGAGCTGCAAGCTTTATGTGCCTGCCGGGTCGCGCAGCTTGTACCGCAAGGCCGACCAGTGGAAGCGTTTCAAGACCATCATCGAGGAAACCCCATACGAGGGGCCGGAAGACGTGAACGGAGACGGACGCGTGGACATCGATGACGTGAACGCCGTTATCAGTACCATGCTGAGGAAGTGAGAACCAAGAACCAAGAGCCGAGAACCAAGCTCATGGCTAACGCAAAAAGGATGCGAGACGCGAGATGCAAGACGCAAGCCGGCTAACGCACGAATGATGCGAGAGCCGCATTGCTACACTTGTAGCTCGTAGCTGAAAAGACCTTACCAAACCCCTCCTGAGGAGGGGCTTTTTGTTTCGGATGGCCGGATTCCTACAAGTACACACAAACAGACATATTGCCGCGATGCAAAACGAAGTTACAAGCCGCAGCGGCTCTATTTTCCATTGTAAACCGAGACCTGTAGAGCCGCATCATGATGCGGCTGATGGCCGAAGCAGGTGGAGCCCGAAGCAGGTGGTGCCTGCATGGTGGCGATTTTTATTGCGAATTACGCCAACAGACGCACAATTCGCTCATTGTCAAAGCTGTGCCACCTGCAAAACTTGAATTACGCTCAAGTGGCGAGTCATGAGTGACGAGTTATGAGTCTACTCGCATCAAAACATGAAATAACTGGGAACCAATAGATTGCGAAATTGGTTATATGGTAGGACATAACGTTGTTTCTTCACCCGCTTTGTTCGGTGCGTGCGCTTCACAGGCGTTCCATGATCCATGCCTTGGGCTCGAGGATTTTCATTTTCACGCTGCGGTCGATGTTCTTGAGAAAAGCCACGGCCACATCGAGCTGGTCGAAAGCTTTGACGATGACATAGTACTTGCGGTCGTTGCCACCAAACACCACATAGCTCGGGAAGCCTTCCTCGCGGCGCAGACGGTCGCGCATGGTGATGGCGTTGAACTTTTGCTTGAACTGTGCCACCACCACCCCGTAGCGGCGTGCCACGGTCAGCGAGTCGTCGGTGACGTTGGTGAGCAAGGGCACCACGCGCACGCTGTCGCCGTTCACCACCATGGTGGGTTTTTGCTGCTCGGCCAGGATGCGCTCATATTCCTCGGCCCCGATTCCATCGCGGTGCTTTTCCATCGCCTTGTCGTAGGCCGCTTTGTAGTTTGCCTCGCTGCTGTGGCACGCGGTGAGCATCAGCATGCCCAGCACCAGCGCGAGGAAAGTGAGTGAATGTTTCATTTTCTGTTGTTGTTTGATTGGCTATAACGTGTCATGAGAGCTGTTGTCCTTGTGAGTGCTGCTTGTCGTCGGCCAGTTCGATGACCTGGGCATGAGTCACGCGTCCGGCATCGAGGGTGAGGGTGACCAGCGTGCGCACGGTTTGCCATCCCTGCCTGCCGGCGGCACCGGGGTTGACCACGAGCACGCCCAGCGAGCGGTCGGGCATGATTTTGAGGATGTGGCTGTGTCCGCACACCATCAGCTGCGGTTGCGAGAGTTGCAGGCGCGAGCGCATGCCCGGCGCATACTTGCCGGGATAGCCGCCTATGTGGGTCATCACCACCTTCACGCCCTCGGTGGTGAAAATCTCCATCTCGCGGAACCGTCGTCGCAGCACGCCACCGTCCACGTTGCCATACACCGCGCGCACTACCGGGCACACCTGCTCCAGGCGGTCGACCACGGCCTCGCAGCCAATGTCGCCAGCATGCCAAATCTCGTCGCAGTCGGCAAAATACTGCGCGTAGCGGTCGTCCCAGTAGCTGTGTGTGTCGCTCAGAATGCCTATCTTTTTCATGTTCTCGTGCGATGCAGGATATTACATGAGTGCACGTTAGCCCTTGTCAGGGCATGTGCGCCCGGCGTTTTTGCTGGTCATGATGTCGAGCACGAAGCGGTCGGTGACATCCATGCCCCGCGAACCGATGGCGGTGAGGTTGTGGATGCACTTGTCCACGTCGTCGTCGATGATACCCTCGACCGAGGTCACATATTTGTGCTGCATGGCGAGCATAGCGCTCATCACCGCCGTGCTCACGCCGCTGGTGAGTTTCAAGGCGCACGAGGGCTTAGCCCCATCGCAAATCATGCCCGTGAGGTTGGCCACCATGTTCTTCACCGAGTAGCACATCTGCTCGAAAGTGCCCCTCATCAGGTAGGTGATGCCGCACGACGACCCCGTGCTGGCCACCACACAGCCACACAGTGCCGACAGCGCACCCAGGCTCTGCTTGATGTAGATGGCGGTGAGGTTGCTGATCACCAGTGCGCGGATGAGTTCCTCTTCGGTGTTGTGGTTTTCCTGCGCAAACACCACTACAGGCAGTGTGGCGCAGATGCCCTGGTTGCCGCTACCCGAGTTGCTCATCACGGGCACCATGGCCCCGGCCATGCGTGCATC
>JAFYCU010000152.1 GCA_017545095.1 Muribaculaceae bacterium
AGTCCTACAATGGTATGGCCGTGTATAAAATCGGCAAAAACGTGCATCCTGCCGAGCCGGGCGTGAAAGGCGACCTGGATGGCAGCGGAGCCGTGGATGTTGACGACCTGAACATGATTATCAACATCATGCTCGGCAAGGCCGAGACCACCTCGGCAGCCGATGTCACCGGCGACGGCAGCGTGGACGTGGACGACATGAATGCCATTATCAACATAATGTTGGGTAAAGTGTAAACAATTAGAATTCAGTTTAATTCAAGGTTCTGGAGGCAAGCTTGGGCTTGAGTCCAGAACCATTATAATGACCATGAAACGAATCATTTTATTGAGTGGGCTATTGGCCATGATGTGCACTGGCATGCGTGCCGAGGTGGTGGAGCCTATCAAATATGGTAATTTCGAGAATTGGGTCACGCGTCACATCACCGAGTCGAGTGTGATTGGTGGCCAAAAAAAGACTATCTATGCCATCGGCCCCACGCAGACCATCGAGGGTGCTAAGGCATATCGCAATCTGGGCGGCTCGCCGTGGGGCACGTGCAACGTGTTGGCCAAGGTGATGGGCGTGGTCAAGACCAGCAATGCCGTCTTCCCCGACAAGCACGGCAACGGCGGCTGCGCCAAGCTCACCACCATGATGGAGCATGTGAAGGCCGTGGGAATCATCAACATGGATGTGCTGGTGGCCGGGTCAATCTTTTTGGGCAGCATGCAGGAACCCATTTCCAGCACCAAGAACCCTTACAGCAAAATGGAGATGGGAGTGCCTTTCAAGAAACGCCCCAAATATCTGCAATTCGACTACAAACTCTATGCCCCCACTGGCGACCGCACCTACTCCAGCGGCTTTGGTGCCAAGAAGACGGTTCGCGGCCGCGACTACAGCGAGGTGTTCATCTTGCTTCAGCGTCGCTGGGAGGATGCCAAAGGCAACATCCACGCCGCCCGCGTGGGCACGGGGCGCATGCGCTTCGGAGCCACCACCAACGGGTGGGTGACCGCGCACCGCATTCCCATTTGGTATGGCAATATCACCAATCACAAGGGTTATCAAAGCTATATGGGGCTTATACCCAAGGACAAGAGCTATTATGCCCGCAACAGCAAGGGCAAGATGGTGCCCGTGATCGAGGAGCAGTGGGACGATGCCAACGCCACGCCCACCCACATGATGCTCATGGCATCGAGTGCGTGTGGCACAGCCTACATTGGCACGGTGGGCATGACGCTCTGGGTCGATAACTTCGCCCTGGTTTACTAGTCGATGGAGCTGATTCACAATGCCACACTGGTGAGCGAGGGAGCCATTTGGCACGGCTATTTGGCCCACGAGGGTGGCATGATTGCTGCCGTGGGTCGTGGCGAGCCCGATGAGTCGCTCATCAGCCATGCCACACGGGTGGTGGATGCTGGCGGCGACTTGCTGCTGCCTGGGGTGATTGACGAGCATGTGCACCTGCGTGAGCCAGGCATGACCCACAAGGGCGATATCGCCAGCGAAACACGCGCGGCGCTGGCCGGTGGGGTGACTACGGTGATGGATATGCCCAATGTGGTGCCGCCCACGGTCACGCAAGCTGCCCTCGATGACAAACTCGAGCGGTTGGCGCACTTGTCGGTGACCAACTACAGCGTCTATGTGGGAGCCACCACCGACAACATCGACTGGTTGCGCTCGCTCGACTATCGCCATGTGGCTGGGGTGAAGGTGTTTATGGGCTCCTCGACGGGTGGCATGCTGCTCGACGACGACGCGTCCTTGCACCGCTTGTTTGCCACCATGCCGGCCTTGATTGCCGCGCACTGCGAGGACGAGGGCATGATTGCCGCCGCCCGTGCCCGCTGGCAAGCCGTGAACGGCGAAGCCATCCCTGCCGAGGCGCATCCGCTCATCCGCAGCCGCGAGGCTTGTGTGGCCAGCACGCGCCGTGCCGTGGAGCTGGCGCGTGACACCGGGGCTCGACTGCACGTGCTGCACCTCACCACCCAGGATGAACTCGCGTTTTTTGATTCGCACAAGCCGTTGGCCGAGAAGCGCATCACGGCCGAAGCCTGTGTGGGGCACCTGTGGTTCAGCGATGAGGACTATGCCCGTCTGGGCAACCGCATCCGTGTGAATCCCGCCGTGAAGACCGCTGCCGACCGCGCCGCGCTGCGCCATGCCGTGGCGGTTGCGCTTGTTGATACCGTGGCCACCGACCATGCACCGCATTTGCTTTCCGAGAAAAGTGAAAATAACTTAAAAGTTCCGTCTGGAATGCCTTTGGCACAGTTTTCGCTAATCACTATGTTGGAACTGGCCCGTCAAGGTGTGTTCACGCTCCAGCGCGTGGTGCAAGCCATGTGCCACGCACCGGCCCAGCTGTTTGCTATCGACCGCCGAGGCTTTTTGCGCGAGGGTTACTTTGCCGACCTGGTGCAGGTGCATCCAGTGGAAGATGGATGGCAAATCGCCGATGCCGATGTGCGCTCGCGGTGCCGATGGACTCCACTTGTCGATGCCGTGATGCATCACCGCGTGGTGCGCACCTGGGTGAACGGACATTGCGCCTACGATCGTGGCACACTTCGCGACGAGGTGATGGGTCGTCAGCTCGTGTTTAACCGATAACCGCTCTACGCATGAAAACGTTCAAAGGACTCACCGAGCAACAGGTGCTCGACAGTAGGCAGCGACATGGCGACAATGTGCTCACACCGCCGCCACGACGCTCGCTGTGGGTGCAATTCATCGACAAGTTCAACGACCCGCTCATCAAGATTCTGCTGGTGGCCTTGCTCCTCTCGGCAGGATTGGCGGTGTGGGAATATGTGAAACTGGGCAGCAGCTTCGAGGTGCTGCTTGAGCCGGTGGGCATTTTTGTGGCCGTCATATTGGCCACCATGGTGGGATTCGTCGTCGAGGTCAAGGCCAATAAGAAATTCGAGATCCTCAATCGCTCCACCGATGACCTGCCTGTGAAGGTGATGCGCGATGGCCATGTGCGCCAGGTGCCCCGCCGCGACGTGGTGGTGGGCGATATCGTGCTTCTCGATGCTGGCGAGCGCGTGCCGGCCGATGGACGACTGGTCGAAAGTGTGGCCATGAGTGTGGACGAGAGCTCGCTCACCGGCGAGCCCCAGGCGTGGAAGTCGCATCGCGCAGCCGATGTGGAGGCGCATGAGCAAGCCACCTATCCCGCTAATCAGTTGCTGCGCGGCAGCACGGTGATGGAGGGCAATGGCGTGATGCAGGTGGAGCGCGTGGGCGATGCCACCGAATATGGCAAAGTGGCCACCGAGGCGCAAATCGACACCGACGTGAAGACACCCCTCATGCTGCAACTCGACCGCCTGGGGCGCATCATTGCACGCTACAGTTATGTGATCGCGTTCCTGGTCATCGTGGGCCGCATGCTGGTGTATTTCCTGAACGAAGGCACCGATGTGGATGCCGTGGATGCCATACAATATGCCATCGAGACGGTGATGATTGCCGTCACGCTCATCGTGGTGAGCGTGCCCGAGGGATTGCCCATGAGCATCACACTGAGTTTGGCCTTGAGCATGCACCGCATGTTGCGCACGGGCAATCTGGTGCGGCGCATGCACGCTTGCGAAACCATGGGGGCCACCACGGTGATTTGCACCGACAAGACGGGAACGCTCACGCAGAACCAGATGCAGGTGGCTCAGGCCGAATTCGGCGAGCATGAGGCGGCTATCATCCACATGAGCCTGGCCTGCAATGCCACCGCCCACCTCGACGACAGCGACTCTAACCGCGTGAAGGTGATTGGCAACCCCACCGAGGGAGCGTTGCTGCTGTGGCTGCGTGGGCAGGAGGTGGACTACATGGCCTTGCGCGAGCAGTGCGCTGTGGAGCGTCAGCTGCCCTTCACCACCGAGCGCAAATGCATGGCCACGGTGGTGCGGCGCGATGATGGCACGCGCTGGATGCTGCTCAAGGGTGCTCCCGAGGTGGTGATGCAGCGATGCCACCTGCAAGATGTCAATATTAACAATCAACTGCGTGACTATCAGCGCAAAGCCATGCGCACGCTGGCTTTCGCCTATGCACCGCTGAATGATGAGGCATCTACCAGCGAAACCGACCTGCTTACTCTGGTCCCGTGGCAGTTCTTGGGCTATGTGGCCATCAGCGACCCCGTGCGCCCCGATGTGCCCGATGCCATTCGCGACTGCCAACAAGCCGGCGTGAAAGTTAAAATCATCACGGGCGACAACCCCGACACCGCGCGCGAGGTGGCCCGCCAGGTGGGCATCTGGACCGAAGCCGACGACCGCGACCCGCTGGCTGTGGTCACTGGCCCCGACTTTGCCGCTATGGCCGAGGACGAAGCCCTGGAACTGGTGCGGCATCTCAAGGTGATGGCCCGGGCGCGACCGGCCGACAAGGCGCGCATGGTGGATCTGCTGCAGCGCTGTGGCGAGGTGGTGGCCGTGACCGGCGATGGCACCAACGACGCACCGGCACTCAAGAAAGCCCACGTGGGTCTGTCGATGGGCGATGGCACCCATGTGGCACGCGAGGCCAGCGACATCACCATCCTGGGCAACTCGTTTGCAAGCATCAACAAGGCTGTGCTGTGGGGGCGTTCGCTCTACCGCAACATCCAGCGGTTCATCATCTTCCAGCTCGCCGTCAACGTGTGCGCCTGCGTGGTGGTGGGGGTGTGTGCGTTCTTCAGCAAGGTGTCGCCGCTGTCGGTGACGCAGATGCTGTGGGTGAACCTGATTATGGACACCTTTGCCGCTCTGGCACTGGCCTCGTTGCCGCCCAACAGCATTGTGATGCGCGTGCCGCCGCGTCAGCAAGGCGAGAGCATCATCACGCGGTCGATGTGGTGGTTTATCATTGGCACCGGCGGATTGTTTGCCGTGGCCATGCTTGGCCTGTTCTTCTATTTCCTGCATCGCCATGTGGCAGGCGAGGGTGGCAGCCTCATCAGCCAGCTCATCAGCACACGCGAGTTGGCCCTGTTCTTCACCACCTTTGTCATGCTCCAGTTCTGGAATTTGTTCAACGCGCGGTCGTTTGACACAGGTCACAGCGCGTTCCACAACCTGAGCGGCACGGCCACGTTCTTTGCGGTGGCTGCGGTGATACTTGTGGGGCAGGTGCTGATTGTGCAGGTGACTCACTCGGTGTTTAACGTGGAGCCGCTGCAATGGGACGACTGGCTGATAATCAGTGGTGTTACATCGCTGGTGATGCTGTTTGGCGAATTGTGGCACAGGGTGAATAGAATGAAAAAAATGCGCTGAAATTTGCACGTTCGGCGAATTGGCAGTAATTTTGCATTTTCTCTCTAAAAGGGAATATGTATGAGAGCATTCCTTGATACGATTATCAACCGCTTGCTCGACCTCAAGTTCATGCGGTCGTTCAAAATCAACACCACCCCGCGATGGGTGATTCTGTTGATTGATATGCTGGTTGTCACGTTCAGCTATGCAGTGGTGTTTGCGGCCGATATGTATGCCTCGCGCACCATTGCCTCGCCGTCGTCGATGCTCACAGGATGGCTGGTAGTGCTCTGTGTCTATTTCGTTGTCACCTACCTCACCAAGAGCTACACCTGCGTGATTCGCCTGTCGGTGATTGAGGACCTCTACCGCACGTTTCTGGTGGTGGCCATCTCCACCCTGATTTTGCTTGTGCTCAACATGGTCTATGCCATGTTGTCGCAGCATGTGCTCTACAGCTACTGGGACGTGATGGTGACGGGCACACTCACCTTCTCGATTATGATGGTGGAGCGGCTGGTAATCAAGTATTTGTATATGCGCATGACCAATCGTGGTCCAGGTCGGCGGCGCGTGCTGGTGCTGGGCACCTCGCTCGACTCGCTCATCCTGGCCAATGCGCTCAAGAACGAAATTGACGGCAAGTACAATCCCATTGGACTGCTCAGCATCAAACCCGATGAACAGGCCAGCAGTCTGAACGGCTTCAAGGTGTTCCGCTTCAATCCCGAGGATGCCAGCAACGTGTTTGTGGAGCACAGCATCTATGCGCTTATCTTCGACTCCGCCAGCAAACCGCTCATGACCAACGGCTTTGCCGACTATTTCCTGCGCAACAACATCACCCTGCTCTTTATTAATAAGGTGGAGGAGTATGGTGGCGACGATGACAAAACGTCTGAGCAGGCCACCAGCATCTCCACCTATGTGAAGGAGGTGCAAATCGAGGACTTGCTGGGTCGCGAGCCCATCAAGTTGGGCAATGCTCTGGTGAGCAACACCATTCGTGGTGGCTGTGTGCTCATCACCGGTGCTTGCGGCTCCATTGGCAGCGAAATCGTGCGGCAGGTGGCCAGCTACAAGGCTGGTACCATCGTACTCGTGGACCAGGCCGAGACACCCATGCACGACCTGCACTTGGAGATGGCACGCGACTATCCCGATGCCGAGGTGGTGCTCTTCCTGGGCGACGTGCAAAACAAGGCACGCATGGAGGAGGCTTTCAGCCAATACCATCCCAAGTTTGTGTTCCATGCAGCGGCCTACAAACATGTGCCCATGATGGAAATCAACCCTACCGAGGCCATTCTCACCAATGTGATGGGCACGAGAAACATTGCTGATTTGGCACTCAAATATGGTGTTTACAAGTTTGTGATGATTTCCACCGACAAGGCTGTTAATCCCACCAACATCATGGGCTGTTCCAAGCGCTTGGCCGAGATTTACTGCCAGTCGCTCTTCTTCGATGCCACGCATCGCGGCTTGGGCACGCAGTTCATCACCACACGCTTTGGGAATGTGTTGGGCAGCAACGGCTCGGTGATTCCGCTGTTCCGCAAGCAGATTGCCGCCGGGGGGCCCGTCACCGTCACGCACAAGGACATCATTCGCTACTTCATGACCATTCCCGAGGCCTGCTCGCTGGTGCTCGAGGCCGGATGCATGGGTAGCGGAGGCGAAATCTACATCTTCGACATGGGGCGGCCGGTGCGCATCTACGATCTCGCCGAACGCATGATCTCGCTCGCCGGACTCAAGCCGCATGTCGACATCCAAATCAAGGAGGTGGGTCTGAGGCCGGGCGAGAAGC
Organism: Muribaculaceae bacterium; assembly: GCA_017545095.1. The sequence goes on from JAFYCU010000152.1 coordinate 7,066, forward strand.
TCTTCGAGGAACTGCTCAACGACAAGGAGAAGACCACCGCCACCGTAAATAAGAAAATTATGATTGCGCGTGTGCGCACCTACGACTATCGCGAGGTGTGCGACCGCATCGAGCAAATCGTGCAGCTTGCCAGCCAAGGCCGCGAGCACGACATGGTGCTGACCATGAAGCAATTTGTGCCCGAATACAAGAGCAACCATTCCCGTTTCGAGGCCATCGACGATGAGATTGCCCAGACCGAGAAGAGCAAGCCACTAACCGAATCAACTACCGAGAACTACCAGTGAGAACAATGAAAATTAAAGCCATTCACCGCGGCTTGATGGCCGCAACGTTGGTCGTGATGGCCACATCATGTTTCAAAGACGAACCCCTCAATGCCGAGTGCGATATCGAGCACGTGAGCTTGAAGGTCGATAATCCCGAACAGTTCTTTTTCCAAATCACCGATGCTGAGCGCAATGTGCTCTCGACCGACAGCGTCATTACCATTGCCGTGCGCAGCCATGCCGATGTCACCGCACTGGCACCCACGTTCACCCTCACCGATGGGGCCACCGTGGTGCCGGCCAGCGGCAGTGTGCAGGACTTCTCTCACGGGCCGGTGCTCTACACCGTCACCTCGCAGGACGGCCAGTGGACACGCCGCTACCGCATTTCCTATGTGCCCACGCTGGTCACCGTGAGCGACACGCTCAAGATTGATTTTGAACACTACGAGCTCGAGGCGAAGAACAAGAAATACTACGTGTGGATGCAGCCTCAGGACGATGGCACGCTCTCGCCGCTGTGGGCCACCGGCAACAGCGGCTTCTGGGTTGCCCGCCGCTCGGCGGCCCTCGACGAGTATCCCACCACCCCCGAGCCCAACGGCATGGACGGTGCCTGCCTGCGACTGGTGACACGCGACACCGGTCCGCTGGGGGCAAGCATGAACAAGGCCATTGCCGCCGGAAACTTCTTCATGGGCGAGTTCGACCTCACCGTGGCCACCAAGGAACCGCTCAAGGCCACACGATTCGGCAAGCCCTTCGACCGCAAGCCCGTGAAACTCATCGGGTATTACCAATACACCCCCGGAGCCACGTTTATCGACAAGGACAAGAAACCCGTTGAGGGGCGCACCGACTGTGGCTCGGCCTATGCCGTGCTCTATCGCAATCACGATGCCCAGGGCAACGAGGTGATGCTCTTTGGCGACGACGTGCAGACCAACCCCAACATTGTGGCCTTGGCCAAGGTGAGCGACATCCATTCCACCACGGTGTGGACACCTTTCGAAGCCGAATTTGTCTATACAACCGACATCGACCCGCAGCTGCTCAGCGACATGGGCTACAGCCTCACGGTGGTGTTCTCGTCGAGTGTGGACGGCGACCGATTCGAAGGGGCCATCGGCAGCCAAATGCTTGTGGACAAAGCGCGTGTGGTGTGCACACGCCAAGAGTGAGGTGTTAATATCAATCGTCGTTTGAAAATTAAATGATTGAACGAATGAAAAATAACGTCTTAGCCTTGCTGTTGGCGGCATCCTTGTTGGTCGGCGCACAGGCGCAAGAGATGTCCAAAACCCCCGTCGTGAAAGTGCGGGCGGGATATAACATAGGCGGCACCATGCCCGTGGGTATGCCCGCAAGCATTCGCAGCCTGAACAGCTATACCCCGCAGGTGGCTCCCGCCGTGGGAGCCGATGTGCTCATGCCCTTCAACGAGCGGTTTGCCTGGCAGGCCGGTTTGCGCATCGAGCGCAAGGCCATGCACGAGGATGCCACCGTGAAGAATTACCACATGGAGCTGGTGCGTGGCGGCGAACGCCTCTCCGGCATGTTCACCGGGCGCGTCACCACACGCGCCTCGCAGTGGGTGGCTTCCCTCCCCGTGCAGGCTGTGTGGCACGTCAACAAGGTGAACCTCAAGTTTGGCCCCTACTTCGCCTGGTGCATCGACAACGTGTTCGACGGCTGGGCGCATCGTGGCTACCTGCGTGTCGACGACCCTACCGGAGCCAAGATAGAGTTGGGCGAGGAACCCGACGAGCGGGGCGACTACGACTTCAGCGAGGACTTGCGCCGCTGGCAGGTGGGCCTGAACCTGGGGGCCGACTGGAACCTGGGCGGGCGCTTCGGACTCTATGCCGACCTGAACTGGGGACTCTCCACCGCCTTCAAGAGCAACTTCCACACCATCGAGCAAAGCATGTATCCCATCTACGCCCAGCTGGGAGTGACCTATAGAATCAAGTAATCAAGTAAATTAACGTAAGCGGCGATACCATCGCCGCCCTTATTCAAAATATAAAATGAAAAAACTCTTTACAATTCTCGTTTCAGCAGCCAGCGTGCTAAGCATGGCTGCCACCACAGTCACTGTCACACCCAACGGCTCCACATGCACGCTCATGGTGGACGATATCACGCTTACCGATGTGTCGGTCATCCATCATGGCGAAGTAAACATCGCTGCCGTGCATCGTGGCGATGTCACTGTGCTGGCATGCTACACCGATGCCGCCACTCTGGTTGCCGACGGCACACTGCGTGGCGAGGCTTTTCATTACGCAACCCCCAGTGCCGATGCCTACATCGCCTCGTTCCAGATTCCCAACGGAGGATTCGAGGCTTGGAGAGCGTCCAGCGGCGAACCCGACCGTTGGCATGGCTTCAAGAGTGCCAAGGGTTGGTTGGCTGGACGTGCCAAAGGCACACTAGCCAGCAGCGATGATGTGCGCCCCGGCTCTACAGGCTCGAAGAGTGCTTTGCTCACCTCAGCAAGCACTTTTGGCATCATCAACAACGGCACGATGACCAACGGGCAGCTTCAGGCTGCCAGTATGAGTGCCAGTGATGCCGCCAACCACTCGGAGATGGATGTCGAATCGACCGAGACCGACAACAACGGCGACCGATTCTACACCGCACTCAAGGCGGCTCCTGATGCTATCGCCACCTGGATAAAGTTTTCACAGGCCACCTATAATGCCGACCACCGATATGCCACCATGAGTGCCGTGGCTTTTGACGGCACTTACTATCAAGACCCCGAGGACAAGACCTACACCAACGTGGCTGCCAAGGCGCAGAACCAAACCATCGAGCAGGGCACCTGGCGGCTGCTCACCATCCCCTTCGACTACGACAGTTACGCCACCAACCAGGCGGATGCCAATGCCATCCTGATCACCATCTCCACCAATGCCGATGCCGGACAGGGTAGCAATGGTGACCAAGTGTGGGTGGATGACATGACGCTGGTCTACAACGCTGCAGTGGCCGCCATCACGGCAACGGGCCTCGAAGGGTTTGCCTTCAATGCTGAGCAGCACAGCTATGCACTCACCTACAAGGGTGCACCGCTCACCCTCACTGCCGACAACTTCACTGTGACCACCGTCGGCCGCAGCGCAACGGCGGTCAAGGCTGTGGAGGACCTGGGCGATGGCAACTACAGCATCGTGCTAGGTGCCGTGAGCGCCGACATGAGTACGGCAACGTTCTACACCATCACCGTCACGCGTCAGAGCGAGCCGGAATGGCAGCGCGGCGACGTGGATCACGACGGATTCATCGACATCGCCGACGTGAATGCCATCATCAACGCCCTGCTCACGGGCGACCAGCCTGTGGACTATGACCTCAACGGCGATGGCAGCGTGGACATAGGCGATGTGAACGAGATCATCAACATCATGCTCAAATCAAACTAAATCATTAATATCAATAATCAAGTATTGACGATGAAGAAAACATTACTTATGCTGGCTGCCGTGCTGTGCACGCTTGCCGCCAGTGCTGCCAGCTATACTGGCAAACTCACTGTGAAAATCAACGACTACGTGGGCTCTCAGGATGGTGTGGGTGTGACCATCGATACCAATGCCGATGGCACCTACCGACTGGTGCTCAAAAATTTTGTACTTGCTCAAGGTGAGGACATGATTCCCGTGGGCAACATCGACATCGACAGTGTGCCCGCCATCAATGCCTGTGGATTCACTGCACTGAGCGTTGTTAAAGACATCCTCATCAGCGAGGGTGACCTTGAGGGTGAAGACTTCTGGCTTGGACCCACGTTGGAAAATGTGCCCATCAAGCTCACCGCTTTGTTCAACACTACCGAGATGCGTGTGCACATCGACATCGACATGACCGGTTCGCTGGGGCAGATGATTGCCGTCGACTTCGAGACTGCCGGTGTTGACAAGCCTGCCGGAACGGGTGTGCGCGGCGATGTGAACGGCGATGGCATGGTCGACATCGATGATGTGAACGGCATTATCAACATCATGCTCCACAAGGAATAAAATAGCAGCACCATAGCAACGCTTTTCATGAAGCCGCTGCGCGACACCCCGTCGCGCGGCGGCTTCATGGTTATGTGCCCCTTAGATACCTTAGATACCTTAAAGTCCTTAAAGACCTTAAAAGTCCTTATGCGTGGGAGCCTATTCGCGAAAGTGCAGTTTTTCGCTTTTTTCGCCTAAATGTTGCGTGAATGGATTTTTTTTACTAAATTTGCCGCCGATTTGTAATTATTGTCCTATTAACTCAAAATCGTAAAGATGAAAAAAATTACCCTTACCCTGTTTGCTGCCTTGTGTGCCATGGTGATGATGGCTACCGACTATGTGGGCACCTATACGGTGACCAGCGGCAGTTATTCGCGTGACAACCAAACCGTGACCGTTACCAAGACAGGCGACGACATCTTCGATGTGACCGTGCATAACTTCACCGTTGTCCTCATGGGCGAGGTGCATTATGTGGGTGATATCACCTTCTACAGCATGGTGGGCACCACCGACGCCGAGGGCTACACCAGCGTGAGCGGAAACACCAAGCTTCAGCTCTCCGACTTGATCGACATGGAAGACCTGAGCGACCTGGGCTTTGGCGACATCTCCGCCATGATCACTGGCCAGCAGTATCCCGTCACGCTGAATGCGCGGTTCAACTACCGCTACCTCACCGCCCAGATGCAGACCAACGTGGTGATTTCAATCATGGGCATGTTTGAGCTGCTCAACGAAACCGTGCGCATCAGCTTCAGCGGCGAGAGCAACGAGGAGCCGCCCGTGGTCTATGCCCGTGGCGATGTGAATGGCGACGGGGTGATTGATGTCGAGGATGTCAATGCCATCGTCAATGTGATTCTGGAGCAAACACCGGCCTCGATGTATGGCGGACGTGCCAACCTCACCGAGGGCGACGATCTGGTTGATGTCGTGGATCTGAACGAGGTGATTGAGCTGATGTTGAATCAGTAATCTGTTGCGTTGGGCTGCAAATAGGTTATGTAGCATGTTTACAAATTGTTACATACGTTAACTGAGCGGCTGGATTAAAAAGATATAAAAATGATTAAATACAGCCGCTTAACCTTGTGCGAGTTCTAAAAATGCGCAACGGACGGCGATTTGTCGACCCCTTTTCTTTATTTTCTCAATTTTAATCGCTTACTTTGCACCCTCATTTCAGATGAGAACAAAACAAGATTATTCAGATTAACATTTTAAATTATTTACAACCATGTCAGAAATTGCTGAGAAAGTAAAATCGATTATCGTTGACAAGCTGGGTGTTGGTATGGACGAGGTGACCCCCGAGGCTACCTTCCAACAGGATCTTGGAGCCGACTCGCTCGATATCGTGGAACTCATGATGCAACTCGAAAACGAGTTTGATGTCAAGATTCCCGAGGACGATGCCAACAAAATCTCGACCGTGGGCGAGGCCATCCAGTTCATCGAGGACGCCAAGGCTTGAGCAAACAACCATTAACGGCTCACCCTTCGCAAGCCTGACGACATTGGGCGAACACGCTCTTTGTGCAACTGGGTTTGAGAAGGATGAGCCATTTTTTAGTATTTAGTATAACGTTTTTATTCTAATCATATGGAACTCAAGAGAGTAGTGGTCACCGGCGTGGGGGCCATCACCCCGCTGGGCAATGATGTGGAATCCACCTGGAAGGCTGCACTCAACGGCGTGAGCGGTGCAGGACCCATCGCCCATTTCGATGCATCGTTGTTCAAAACGCAGTTTGCCTGCGAGGTCAAGGATTTCGACTTCAAGATGGCCATGCTCAATCCCGACGACCGCGCCGAGATGAAGGATGTGCGACGCACCGACCTCTACACGCAGTATGCCCTGGCGGCTGCCAAGCAAGCTGTGGCTGATGCTCGACTGATGGACGATGGTGCTTTCGACCGCAACGAGGTGGGCGTGATCTTCGCTTCGGGAATCGGCGGGTTGCACACCTTCGAGGTTGAGGCGGGCAACTATGCCAAGAACGAGGCCGCCGGGCCGCGTTTCAGCCCGTTCTTCATCCCCACGATGATTGCCGACATCGCTGCCGGACAAATTTCGATGCGGTATGGCCTGCGCGGACCCAACTTTGGCATCGTGTCGGCTTGCGCCACCTCGACCAACGCCTTGATTGATGCGTTCAATTATGTGCGATTGGGCAAGGCCACGGCCATTGTCACCGGGGGGTCCGAGGCTCCCATCTTCCCCGCCGGCGTGGGCGGCTTCAACGCCATGCGCGCCATCTCCACGCGCAACGACGACCCCAAGACGGCTTCGCGACCCTTTAGTGCCTCGCGCGACGGCTTCGTGATTGGTGAGGGCAGCGTGTGCTTGGTGTTCGAGGAAGTGGAACACGCGCTGGCACGCGGCGCCAAGATTTATGGCGAGGTGAGTGGCGGTGGACTCAGTGCCGATGCACACCACATCACCGCACCACACCCCGAGGCACTTGGCGCCAAGCTGGTCATGCGCAGAGCCATCGATGATGCAGGCATCAAGCCCAGCGATGTGGACTATGTGAACGTGCACGGCACATCCACGCCGCTTGGCGACGTGGGAGAGGCCATGGCCATCAAGGATGTGTTTGGCGAACATGCCTATCAACTCAACATCAGCTCCACCAAGTCGATGACTGGACACATGCTCGGTGCTACGGGAGCCATGGAGGCGCTATTCTGCCTGCTGGCGTGTCAAAACGATATCGTGCCGCCCACCATCAACCATCAGGACGATGACAATGATGAGCAAATCGACTACAAGATGAACTTCACCTTCAACAAGCCTCAGCAGCGCGAGGTGAACATCGCCTTGAGCAACACCTTTGGCTTTGGCGGACACAACGCCAGCATCATCGTCAAGAAATTCAAGGGCTAAGGTATCAAGCATCAAGATATGATAAGGGTTAAGTGAGTGATGGCATAGAGCCGCAACCTCTGCTTAACCCTTGTTTTTTAGCGTTGAAGATGGCATTCGGTGGCATAATATCGAGCGTGAAGCTCCTGTTTGGCAAAGACAGGGAGCTTTGCGCTTTTATCCGTAAGGTCACAGGCTGTTATCCTCGGCATATCGAGCTATACCGTTTGGCTCTGGTTCACCGCAGCAAGCCTGTGCGGCTGCCCGATGGCCGCTGGGCCAACAACGAGCGGCTGGAGTTTTTGGGCGATGCCGTGCTCGATGCCGTGGTGGCCGACTACCTCTACCATGCGTTCCCACGCAAGCATGAGGGGTTCCTCACCAGCACACGCGCCAAGATTGTGCAGCGCGAGAGCTTGAACCGCATCGGACACCAGCTGCACATTGACGCCCACATGCGCACCTCGGCGCACACGCCATCGCACAACAGCTACATCTGCGGCAACACCATTGAGGCACTTGTCGGGGCCATCTATCTCGACCAGGGCTATAAGCGGTGCAGGCGGTTTATCGTAAACCGAATCATCAAGGCACACTTTGACATGCCTCGCCTGGTACGCACCGACCGCAACTACAAGTCGCAGCTCATCGAGTGGACGCAGAAGCACCGGGTGACCATCGACTACCAGCTCACCGACACGCTCACCGACGATGCCGGCAGCCCCGTGTTCAAGACCGCTGTGCTGCTCGGCGGCCTGCCGGCTGGCGAAGGCACCGGCTACACCAAGAAGGAGTCGCACCAAGCCGCTTCGCGCAAAGCCCTCGACCGCCTGCGAGGCGACCTCGGCTTCCGTTCACAGGTCATCAGTACCGCCACTCACGAGCAATAGGGTGCCGGGGTGTTCCCATGCTTCCCGGGTTTTCCGGGATTTCCGGGGTTTTCCTGTTCTCAATCATCTATGAAATCGCCCAGTTTATCGGGCGAAAGGCCATACTGGGCGAGATTTCACGGCTTTTGGTAGTGGACGCGTTAAACAGCCTCCGTTTTTGTCCGTCTAAGTGATAAACAATCGAGAATTATTACTACTTTTGTGGCACCCTTTTAATATTAAAGAGTTATGAAGACTACAAGAAACATCATGATGAGCCTCGTGCTCATGGGAAGCATGGTTCTGAGTGCTTCCACTGCAATGGCACAGATGTCGTCGGGTCGTCAACGTCCCACCACCAATCAAAGTAGCCAGTCGTCGGCACAGAGCCGTCCGTCCACCAATAGCCGCAGCAGTGCTGCCACGCAGAGCAATGTGCGTCAGGCCTCGCCGCAGCGTCAGTCGGCCACTACCAATCGTCAAAGTGCCGCACCGGCCACCACCTCGCGCCCCGGCGGCAGCAGCCAGAGCACGGTGACCCGTTCGTCGAGCGTGCGCAATGGCAGCACCACCACCACGCGTCCCTCGACGGCCACCACCAACGACCGCCAGTCGAATGTGACCTCGCGCCGTCCCTCCACCAACGACCGTCCCAGCACGGTGACGGCTCGCCCTGGAACGGGAACCACCACCACGCGTCCTGGCACGGTGACCGCTCGTCCGGGTACCACCCGCGACGGTGGCAACCCGAAGGTGAGTGATGGCCGCCCCGGCAATGGTGGCGACAACAAGAACGGTAATGGCCCCACGGGCAGCCTGCGCAACGGCCGCCCGAGCAACAACGGCAACGCTGGCCGCGACAATCTTGACGGCAATGGCAAGCGCCCCTCGGGAGGCGACAATGGCCGTGGACCCGGCAACGACCGTGGCGGATATGGCAACGACCGCGGGCATGGCGGCGACAAGCGCCCGCCACGCGCCAACCCGCAGGACAATCCTTATCGCGACAACTACAGCCGCAACTTCTCGCACGGCAACTGGCGCAGCCGTCCGCTGCCCCCGCCCGAGCGTCCCTATCGTCCCGCACCCCTGAGCTATTACCGTCCAGTGGTCCCTGCACACTATCGCCCCTTTGCCGGTGCACCCGTCATCGACCGTATCTTGGGTTTGACGTGGGGAATCACCTTCGACCTCTCGCTCAACCACCTCTACAGCAACGGCTACTATATCGACGGTTATAGCAACGATGTGGTCTATCTGCGCGATGTACGCATGCTGGGCGTGTTCTGGCCCGATGTGATGCTGAGCTATGATGCCTATGGCCGGCTCGCCAACGCACAGTTTGTGATCTCCACCGGCTATGCCGACCGCAGCCGCTACAACCGGCTCTACCACGACCTGTGCAACGTGTATGGCCCGCCGATTATGGTCGACAATGTGGGAGCCACCTGGTTTGGAGGCAACA
>JAFYCU010000153.1 GCA_017545095.1 Muribaculaceae bacterium
CACAAGCTGGGTGAGTTCGCACCCACACGCACCTTCCGTGGACACAGCGGCAACAACAAGTAATGGGCCGGGAATTACATCCTAACAGAAAATAAAAGAACTAAACAACAATGGGACAAAGAAAACATAAATCTGCCGAACTGAAGAAGGAGGCCCGCCGCAACGTGAGCTTTGCCAAGTTGCGCAACATCCCCAGCTCGCCCCGCAAGATGCGCCTCGTGGCCGACATGGTGCGCGGCGTGGAGGTGTTCAAGGCTCTGGGTCTGCTCCACTTCTCCAACAAGGCAGCTGCTGCCGATGTCGAGAAGCTGCTCAAGTCGGCCATCTCCAATTGGGAACAGAAGAATGGCCAGAAGGCCGAGAGCGGTCAACTCTACATCAAGACGATCATGGTTGACCCTGCTCCGATGCTCAAGCGCCTGCGCCCGGCCCCACAGGGGCGTGGCTACCGCATCCGCAAGCGCTCCAACCACCTGACGATTTTCGTCGACACTATTAACAATAAAGACGCTTAATTTGAGATATGGGACAGAAAGTAAATCCTATCAGTAATCGTTTAGGTATCGTCCGCGGCTGGGACTCCAGCTGGTTCGGCGGTAAGAATTATGGAGATACTCTGCTCGAAGACAGCAAAATCCGCAAGTATCTCAATGTGCGTCTGGCCAAGGCCAGTGTCTCGCGCATCGTCATCGAGCGCACGCTCAAGCTGGTCACCATCACCATCTGCACCGCTCGTCCGGGTCTGATCATCGGCAAGGGCGGCCAGGAGGTGGACGTGCTGAAGGAGGAGCTCAAGAAGCTCACCAGCAAGGATGTGCAAATCAACATCTACGAGGTGAAGCGCCCCGAGCTCGACGCTCAGATTGTGGCTGCCAACATCGCCCGCCAAATCGAGGGCAAGGTGGCCTATCGCCGCGCAGCCAAGATGGCCATCGCCAACACCATGCGCATGGGTGCCGAGGGCATCAAGATTCAGGTGAACGGACGTCTGAACGGCGCCGAGATGGCACGTTCCGAGATGTTCAAGGAAGGCCGCACCCCGCTGCACACCCTGCGTGCCGATATCGACTATGCACTCGTGCCCGCTCTCACCAAGGTGGGGCTCATCGGTGTCAAGGTCTGGATCTGCCGCGGTGAGGTCTATGGCAAGCGCGACCTGGCTCCCAACTTCACCAGTAGCAACGCCGGTGGTGGTCGTGGCGAGCGTTCAGGACGCGGCGAGCGCCGTGGCGGTTTCCGCAACAAGAAGAACAGCAATCGTTGAACACTAAGATTTATTCCACAGAACAATGTTACAACCTAAGAGATTAAGATACAGAAGACCGTCTGACGGCCATCCCCGCCAATACAGCAAGCGCGGCAACCAGCTCGCGTTTGGCTCGTTCGGCATCAAGACGCTTGAGTCGAAGTGGATCACCGCCCGTCAGATCGAGGCCGCCCGTGTGGCTGTGACACGCTACATGCAGCGTGAGGGTCAGGTGTGGCTGCGCATCTTCCCCGACAAACCCTACACCCGCAAGCCTGCCGATGTGCGTATGGGTAAAGGTAAGGGTGATGTAGCCGGATATGTGGCTCCTGTGCACCCCGGACGCATCCTGCTCGAGGTGGACGGCGTGAGCTTCGACATCGCCAAGGAGGCTCTGCGCCTGGCCGCACAGAAACTCCCCGTGACCACCAAGTTTGTTGTCCGCCGCGACTACGACCCCAGTCAGAATGTGTAATTTTGGTAACTTGACACGATTATGAAGAAAGAGAATCTCAAGGAACTGAGCGACAAGGAATTGCTCGACCGCCTGTATGCTGCCGAGAGCGAGTATCAGCAGGAGAAGATCCAGCATGCCATCTCGCCGCTCGACAACCCCGCCAAGATCACAGCTGACCGTCGCATGATTGCACGCATCAAGACTGAGATCCGGGCACGTGAATTGAACATTAAATAATCCCAAGCGACGACTATGGAAAAAAGAAATTTGAGAAAGGAGAGAATTGGGGTTGTTTCCAGCAACAAGGGTGACAAGACCATCACCGTGACCGTGAAGTGGAAGGAGAAACACCCCATCTACGGCAAGTTCGTCAACAAGACGAAGAAGTACCACGCTCATGATGAGAAGAACGAGTGCAACGTGGGCGACACCGTGCGTGTGATGGAGACCCGTCCACTGAGCAAGACCAAGAGATGGAGATTAGTAGAAATCATCGAAAAAGCGAAGTAATTAGTAGTTATGATACAGACTGAATCAAGATTGAACGTGGCCGACAACAGCGGTGCTCGCGAGGTGCTGTGCATCCGCGTGCTCGGCGGCACCGGACGCCGCTACGCGTCGGTGGGCGATGTGATTGTGGTCACCGTCAAGAACGCCGTCCCGGCATCGGAGGTCAAGAAAGGCACGGTGTCGCGTGCCGTGGTGGTGCGCACCAAGAAAGAGGTGCGCCGCGCCGACGGCTCCTACATCCGTTTCGACGACAACGCCTGCGTGCTGCTCAACAACGCCGGCGAGCTCCGTGGAACGCGCATCTTTGGACCCGTGGCCCGCGAGCTGCGCGCCACCAACATGAAAATTGTGTCGCTCGCACCCGAGGTGCTTTAATCATTAACCAGCTTAAATTTTCACACTACAGTAGTGGGTAAGTTACACATTAAGAAAAACGACACCGTGTGCGTGCTCGCAGGCGACGACAAAGGACGAACCGGTCGCGTGCTCAGCGTCGACACCAAGAAGGGTCGCGCTGTGGTCGAGGGCATCAACATGGTCAAGAAGTCGGTGAAGCCCAGCGCACAGAACCCCCAGGGTGGTTTCGTCGAGACCGAGGCCCCTATCCACATGAGCAACCTCAACGTGGTGGACCCCAAGACGAAGAAGCCCACTCGCGTTGGATATAAGCGCGATGAGAACGGCAAGAAAGTACGTTATTCTAAAAAGTCAGGAGAGGAGATCAAGTAATGACAACGCTCAAGAAACAATACGACGAAGTGATTGCTCCCGCATTGATGAAGCAATTCAACTACACAACACCGATGCAGATTCCTCGTCTGGTGAAAATCGTCCTCAACGAGGGTCTGGGTGACGCCACCCAAGACAAGAAAATCATCGAAACCGCTATCAACGAGCTCACTGCCATCACCGGTCAGAAGGCCGTGCAGACACTCTCGAAGAAGGATATCTCCAACTTCAAGGTGCGCAAGAAGATGCCCATCGGCGCCCGCGTCACCCTGCGTCGCGACCGCATGTATGAGTTCATGGAGCGTTTCATCCGCATCGCCCTGCCGCGCATCCGCGACTTCAAGGGCATCAGCGGCAAGCTCGACGGACGAGGCAACTACACCGTGGGTGTCTCGGAGCAGATCATCTTCCCCGAGATCAACATCGACAGCGTGACCCGCATGAATGGCCTGAACATCACCTTTGTCACCACCGCTCGCACCGACGAGGAGGGCTACGCTCTGCTCAAGGAGTTCGGACTCCCGTTTAACAACAAATAATCAAGAATCTACTATGGCAAAAGAATCGATGAAGGCCCGCCAGGTCAAGAGGTTGAAACTCGTTGCTAAGTATGCCGCCAAGCGCGCCGAGCTCAAGAAGGCCGGCGACTATGAGGCTCTTCAGGCTCTGCCCAAGAACGCCTCGCCCGTGCGACTGCACAACCGTTGCAAAATCTCTGGACGTCCCAAGGGTTACATGCGTCAGTTCGGCATCTCTCGTATCGACTTCCGCGAAATGGCCTCGCACGGCCTCATTCCCGGTGTCAAGAAAGCCAGCTGGTGACCTGTGCAACATGCAGTAAAAAAGCAAAGCATTATTTTCTTATTTTTAAGTATTAAATATTGTTCGGGTGGCGCACCGTGTCGCGCCCGCTCCGAATCAATTTAAACGACAAAAAAACAATGACAGATCCTATTGCAGATTATCTGACTAGACTGAGGAATGCGATCAGGGCACAACACCGTGTCGTTGAAATCCCTTCTTCGAAAATCAAGAAAGAGATCACCAAGATTCTCTTCGACCAGGGCTACATCCTCAACTACAAGTTCGTTGAGAACGACACCCCCTCGGGTGCCATCAAAATCGCCCTCAAGTACGACCCCGTCGACAAGGTGAACGCCATCAAGTGCCTCACCCGTGTGTCGCGTCCGGGTCTGCGCCAGTACACTGGCTACAAGGACATGCCCCGCGTGCTTAACGGACTGGGCATCGCCATCATCAGCACCAGCAAGGGTGTGATGACCAACAAGCAGGCCAAAGCCGAGAAAATCGGTGGCGAAGTTTTGTGTTACGTTTATTAAAAAAGGAGGGTACAGCTATGTCAAGAATCGGTAAATTACCTATCGCGTTACCCGCTGGCGTAACCATTGATATGAAAGACAACGTCCTGACCGTGAAAGGTCCCAAGGGCGAACTCAAGCAGGCAGTGAACCCCAACATCAAGGTCGAGGTTGAGGATGGTCACATTGTGGTGAGCCGTCCCAACGACGAGCGTGAGTCGCGTGCACAGCACGGCCTCTATCGTGCGCTCATCAACAACATGGTGACCGGTGTGAGCACGGGTTTCAAGAAAGAGCTCGAGATCGTGGGTGTTGGTTACAAGGCCGAGAGCAAAGGACAGAACCTGGAGCTCACGCTGGGCTACTCGCACATGATTGTGATGCAGATGCCCCCCGAGGTCAAGGTCGAGGCCAAGACCGAGCGCAACAAGAACCCGCTCATCACCCTCGAGTCGTGCGACAAGCAGCTCCTGGGCCAGATCTGCGCCAAGATACGCTCCTTCCGCAAGCCCGAACCCTACAAGGGCAAGGGTGTTAAGTTTGTCGGCGAGGTCATTCGCCGCAAGTCTGGTAAAACGGCTGCTGCCAAATAAATAAGAAAACATCATGATATCGAAAACTGAAAGACGAAATAAAATCAAGGCCCGCATCCGTGGTCGCATCAGTGGCACTGCCCAGCGTCCTCGTCTGTGCGTGTTCAGAAGTAACAAGCAGATTTATGCCCAGCTTATCGACGACCAGGCCGGCAACACGCTCGTGAGTGCATCGTCGAAGGGTATCGAACAAGGCACCAAGTGCGAAATCGCTGCCCAGGTGGGCGAATTGGTCGCCAAGAAGGCTCTCGAGGCCGGCATCGACACTGTGGTGTTCGACCGCAACGGCTTCCTGTTCCATGGTAGAATCAAATCACTGGCTGACGGCGCTCGCAAAGGAGGCCTTAAATTCTAAACGCAATGATCAAGAAGAATAACAAAGTTAAGATTGCAAGCGATATCGAACTGAAGGACCGTCTGGTGGCCATCAACCGCACCACCAAGGTGACCAAGGGTGGTCGCACCTTCACGTTTGCTGCTATCGTCGTCGTGGGCGACGGCAACGGTGTCATCGGCTACGGCCTGGGTAAGGCCAATGAGGTCACCACCGCCATTGCCAAGGGCGTGGAGATGGCCAAGAAGAATCTCATCAAGGTTCCCGTGCACAAGGGTACTATCCCCCACGAGCAGGTTGCCAAGTTTGGCGGCAGCCGCGTGATCATGATGCCCGCCACCCCGGGTACCGGTGTGAAGGCCGGTGGTGCTATGCGTGCCGTGTTTGAGAGCATCGGTGTCACCGATGTGATTTGCAAGTCCAAAGGCTCGTCCAACCCGCACAATCTGGTCAAGGCCACACTCAAGGCTCTTGACGAGATGCGCGACCCGATGACCGTGGCTCACTATCGCGGTGTGTCGCTCGACAAGGTGTTTAACGGATAAACAGCGATTCAACATTATGGCTAAGATACAAATCAAGCAAGTGAAAAGCCGCATCAACCGCCCCGAGCGTCAGAAACGCACGCTCGACGCGCTGGGACTGCGCAAGATGAACCAGGTCGTCACCCACGAGGCTACCCCCGACATCCTGGGTATGGTTAACAAGGTGCGCCACCTCGTACAGGTGACCGAGGTCGTTGAATGATAAAAACAAATAACGATTATGGAATTACATAACTTACAACCCGCTGTCGGTTCAAACAAGAAGAAACGTCGCATTGGCCGTGGTCCCGGTTCGGGCAAGGGCGGAACATCAACGCGTGGCCACAAGGGCGCCAAGTCGCGCTCGGGCTACAAGCGCAAAGCTGGCTTTGAGGGTGGACAGATGCCACTCCAGCGCCGACTGCCCAAGTACGGTTTCAAGAACATCAACCGTGTGGAGTACAAGGCTGTCAACATCCAAACCATCGCCGCTCTGGCCGAGAAGAACGGTCTCGACACCGTTACCATCGCCGATCTGGTGAATGCCGGCCTCGTGCGCAAGAACCAGCTCGTGAAGGTGCTGGGCATGGGCGAGCTCACCAAGAAGCTCGACATCCAGGCCAACGCCTGCTCCAAGAAAGCCGAAGAGATTATCACCGCTGCCGGTGGTCAAATCACTAAAGTTTAAAAACTGATGAAACTTATTCAAACTATTAAGAACATCTGGAAGATTGAAGAGCTGCGCCGCCGCTTGACCATCACATTCCTGTTCGTGCTTGTGTACCGACTGGGATGTTTCGTTGTGCTGCCCGGCATCAGCCCTCAAGACCTGGAGGCCATGCGTAATTTCACCAACAGTGGACTTATGCAGCTGCTTGACATGTTCTCGGGTGGTGCCTTCTCCCAGGCTTCAATCTTCGCATTGGGTATCATGCCCTACATCACCGCGTCGATTGTCATCCAGCTGATGGGAATGGTTGTCCCGCAGTTCCAGAAGATGCAGCGCGAGGGTGAGAGCGGCCGCATGAAACTCAATCAGTACACCCGCTACCTCACGGTGCTGATTCTGCTCGTGCAGGCTCCGGCCTATCTGGTCAACCTCCAGTATCAGGTCAATGCTGCTGGCGGACACGCCCACATCGGGTGGCCCATGATGGTCTTCCTCTCGATTGTGCTCACCGCAGGTGCCATGTTCATCATGTGGCTTGGCGAGAAGATCACCGACAAGGGTATCGGCAACGGTATTTCAATCATCATTCTCGTGGGTATCATCGCCCGCTTCCCGGGTGCTGTGGTGCAGGAGTTCACCAGCCGTTTGAACACGGCCCAGGGTGGTCTCGTGATGTTCCTGGTCGAGATTGTCATCCTGTTTGCCGTCACCGCAGGTGCTGTGATGCTTGTGCAGGGCACGCGCAAGGTGCCCGTGCAGTATGCCAAACGCATCGTGGGTAACAAGCAGTATGGCGGCGCTCGCCAGTACATCCCCCTGAAGGTGAATGCAGCCAACGTGATGCCTATCATCTTTGCCCAGGCTCTCATGTTCATCCCCATCACGCTCGCCGGATTCGGTGCCCGTGGTTCCGAGGGTGGCTTCTGGAGCGGCTTTGCAGCCACATTCAGCGACATGAACGGCTTCTGGTACAACTTCGTCTATTTCCTGATGATTCTCGCGTTCACCTATTTCTACACTGCCATCACCGTCCGTCCCAAGGACATGGCCGAGCAGATGAAGAAGAACAGCGGTTTCATTCCGGGCATCAAGCCGGGCAAGAAGACCGAAGAGTATCTCGACAGTATTATGTCGCGCATCACCCTGCCGGGTTCTATCTTCCTGGGCATTGTGGCCATTCTGCCTGCTTTCGCACGTTTCTTTGGCGTGAACCAGCAGTTCGCCCAGTTCTTCGGCGGCACCTCGCTGCTGATTATCGTGGGTGTGGTGCTCGACACGCTCCAGCAGATTGAAACCCACCTGATGATGCACCACTACGATGGTCTCATGAAGTCGGGTAAGCTCAAAGGACGTTCGCGTTGATTCACGCGTAAGATGAAAGGAGTTACAGCATGATTTATCTCAAGACCGACGAAGAGATTGAGTTGCTGCGTGAGGCAAACCTCGTGGTGTCACGCACGCTGGCCGAAGTGGCCAAGCACGTGGCACCCGGGGTGACCACACGCCGCCTCAACCAGGTGGCCGACGACTACATCCGTTCGCAGGATTGTGTGCCGGGCTTCCTGGGGCTCTATGGCTTCCCGGCTTCGGTGTGCATCTCGGTCAACGAGAATGTGGTGCATGGCATCCCGTCGAACTACGCCCTCCGCGAGGGCGACATCGTGTCGGTCGACTGCGGTGCGGTCACCAAGGCCGGCTTCAACGGCGACTCCACCTACACCTTCTGTGTGGGTGAGGTGAGCGACGAAGTGCTTGCGCTCTTGCGCACCACCAAGGAGAGCCTGTATGTGGGTATTGAGAAAGCCGTGCCGGGCAATCGCATCGGCGACATTGGCAATGCCGTGCAAACCTATTGCGAGAAGCGAGGCTACAGCGTGGTGCGCGAGTTGTGCGGCCACGGTGTGGGCAAGAAGCTCCACGAAGACCCCGAGGTGCCGAACTATGGCCGCCGGGGAACGGGCGCACTCATCCGCAATGGCATGTGCATCGCCATCGAGCCGATGATCAACATGGGCAGCAAGAACATCGTCACCGAGGGTGACGGCTGGACCTGCCGCACACGCGACCGCAAGCCCAGCGCTCATTTTGAGCATTCCATAGCTGTGCATCACGGCAAGCCCGACATCCTCTCCTCGTTCGACTACATCCAGGAGGTGCTCGGCGACCGTTTCATCTGATAACTCACTTTTATTGCGAAATATAACCTATGGCAAAACAGAATGCAATTGAACTTGACGGAACCATCATCGAGGCATTGAGCAATGCCATGTTCCGTGTTGAGCTTGAGAATGAGCATCAAATCATTGCCCACATCAGCGGCAAGATGCGCATGCACTACATCAAGATTCTCCCTGGCGACAAGGTGAGGGTGGAAATGTCGCCCTACGACCTCACCAAGGGACGTATCTCATTCCGTTATAAATAATAAATCACACCTAAAGCGCTCGTAGCGCGACAAACACTACTCAATATGAAAGTAAGAGCATCAATCAAGAAGCGTTCGGCCGACTGCAAGATTGTCCGCCGCAAGGGACGCTTGTATGTGATTAACAAAAAGAACCCTAAGTTTAAAATGCGTCAGGGTTGATACTTCGATTTTTTTGATTAATTTTGCACAAAATTTTAGATTAGAATATGGCAATTCGAATTGTGGGTGTTGACTTACCCCAAAACAAGCGTGGCGTGATTGCGCTGACCTACATCTACGGCATTGGTCGGAGCTCAGCCGCAAAGATTCTGGAAAAAGCCGGTGTCAGTGAAGACACGAAGGTGAAGGACTGGACCGACGCCGAGGCCGCCAAGGTGCGTGAGGTGATCGGCAACGACTACAAGGTCGAGGGTGACCTGCGCAGCGAGGTGCAGATGAACATCAAGCGACTGATGGACATCGGGTGCTATCGGGGCATCCGTCACCGCAACGGTCTCCCCGTGCGTGGACAGAGCACGAAGAACAACGCCCGTACGCGCAAGGGTCGCAAGAAAACTGTTGCTAACAAGAAGAAAGCTACTAAATAAGATTAAAGTATGGCAAAAAAGACAGTCGCAGCTAAGAAGAGAGTCGTTAAGGTTGACGGCGTAGGACAGCTTCACGTCCACTCCTCTTTCAACAACATCATTGTGTGTCTCGCCAACAGCGAGGGACAAGTCATCTCCTGGTCGTCGGCCGGCAAGATGGGGTTCCGTGGCAGCAAGAAGAACACGCCCTATGCCGCTCAAATGGCCGCACAGGATTGTGCTAAGGTGGCCTATGACCTCGGCCTTCGTAAGGTCAAGGCTTATGTCAAGGGTCCTGGCAACGGACGCGAGTCGGCTATCCGCACCATCCACGGTGCAGGCATCATGGTGACCGAAATCATCGACGTCACCCCGCTGCCCCACAACGGTTGCCGTCCTCCCAAGAGAAGAAGAGTTTAATCTCTGTTCCACTTAAAATTCGTTTTTAATTTATTTTTCAACGAGTCTCTTATAGTGAATAGATTGCACTTTTTCAGCAACCTCTCTGCAATCGCGGCTGCACTATCAGTGATTCTGAATCACTCAACTTTAATTTAATTAGAACAATGGCTAGATATACCGGTCCAAAATCTAAGATTGCCCGTAAGCTGGGAGAACCCATCTTTGGTGAAGACAAGGCTTTTGCCAAGAAGAACTATCCTCCCGGCCAACACGGCGCCAACAGAAGAAGAAAACAGTCGGAGTATGGCTTGCAGCTTCGTGAGAAGCAGAAAGCTAAATATACCTATGGTGTGCTCGAGCGTCAGTTCCGCAACCTCTTTGAGAAGGCCTCTTCGATGAAGGGTGTGACGGGCGAGGTGCTTCTGCAGCTCCTTGAGCAGCGTCTCGACAACATGGTCTATCGCTTGGGCATTGCCCCCACGCGTGCCGCCGCTCGCCAGCTCGTGCTCCATCGCCACATCACCGTTGATGGTGCTGTAGTCAACATCGCCTCCTATCGCGTGATGCCCGGCCAGATGGTCGCCGTGCGCGAGAAGTCGAAGTCGCTCGAAGTTATTCAGGACGCTCTGGCTGGATTCAACCACAGCAAGTATCCCTGGATTGAGTGGGACGAGAGCAACAAGGCTGGCAAGCTCCTGCACCTGCCGCAGCGTGAAGACATCCCCGAAACTATCAAGGAACAGTTGATCGTCGAGTTGTATTCTAAACAGTAAAATTCACTTCCATGGCTATCTTAGCATTTCAGAAACCCGACAAAGTGTTGATGTTGGAAGCCGACAGCACCTTTGGAAAATTCGAGTTCCGCCCCTTGGAGCCCGGCTATGCCGTCACCATCGGCAACGCCCTGCGTCGCATCCTGCTCAGCGGTCTCGAAGGCTATGCCATCTTCAACTTCCGCATCGACGGTGTGAGCCACGAGTTCGACACCGTGCCCGGTGTGAAGGAGGACGTGTCGAAAATCATCCTCAATCTCAAGAAAGTGCGTCTGAAACGCATTGTCGAGGATACCGACACCGAGAAAGCCGTCGTCAAGGTTTCGGGCCAGGAGGTGTTCAAAGCAGGCGACATTGGCAAGGTACTCAGTGGGTTTGAGGTTCTCAACCCCGACCTGGAAATCTGCCATGTTGACCCCACTACCAGTTTCCAAATCGAACTCTCGATTAACAAGGGACGCGGCTATGTGTCCGCCGACGAGAGCCGAATGATGAATCCCAACATGCCCGAGGGCGTGCTGGCTATCGACTCAATCTACACCCCCATCATCAATGTGAAGATGGAGCGTGAAGATTATCGTGTGGAGCAGAAGACCGACTATGAGAAGCTTGTGCTTGAAATCACCACCGATGGCTCGATTCATCCCAAGGAGGCTCTCAAAGAGGCTGCCAAGATCCTCATCCAGCACTTCATGCTCTTCTCCGACGAGAAGATTGCACTCGACACCACCGTGGAGGAAGGCAATGAGGAATTTGACGAGGAAGTGCTCCACATGCGACAGCTGCTCAAGGGCAAGCTCATCGACATGGACCTCTCGGTGCGTGCACTCAACTGCCTCAAGTCGGCCGAAGTGGAAACACTCGCCGAACTGGTGGTCTTCAACAAGACCGACCTGCTCAAGTTCCGCAACTTCGGCAAGAAGTCGCTCAGCGAGCTTGAAGAACTCCTTTCCTCGCTGGGATTGTCGTTCGGTATGGATATTTCGAAGTATAAACTTGATAAAGATTAAATTACACGATGAGACATAATAAGAAATTCAACCATCTGGGCCGCAAGAGTGCACACCGCAAAGCCTTGTTGAGCAACATGACCATCTCGTTGATTATGCACAAGCGCATCGTCACCACGCTGGCCAAGGCCAAGGCGCTGCGTGTGTATGCCGAGCCCATCATCAACCGCGCTAAGGACGACAGTACGGCATCGCGTCGCGTGGTGTTCAGCTATCTCCAGAACAAGGAGGCCGTGAAGGAACTGTTCCAGAACGTGGCTCAGAAGATTGCCGACCGTCCCGGTGGCTACACCCGCATCCTCAAGCTGGGCAACCGCTTGGGCGACAACGCCAAGACTTGCTTCATCGAGCTGGTCGACTACAACGAGTCGATGCTCGAGGCCAAGGCTCAGGAAGCTGGTGCCAAGCGCAAGACCACCCGTCGCAGCCGCCGCTCGACCAAGAAGGCCGCCGCTCCTGCTGTCGAGGCTCCCGTGGCCGAAAATGCCGAGGAGTAACAACACGGCACTCCTCAATTGCCATAACAACTGCGTGAGCGTTATGCCAACTCGTGGCATGGCGCTCGCGCCATATGTTGGTATGCTATTGGTTTTCCATTACTAAAGGCAATAGTATCAGTCAAAACGTGCAATACGAAAATGACGAAACACATTGCGCATTATATTCTACTTTTTTTGCAGGTGTCGTGATAATGTACTATTTTTGCGGAAACATTTACAATCATGGCAAACAAGACAACAACTAAAGTTGAAACAGCAGTCAAGTCAAGGCAGTTGCAACGCGAGCTGGGGCGGCTGCTGGCGATGGATGTCAACGAGATGGCCGCCGAGGTGCAAAATGCCGTTGACGGCAATCCGGCATTGGAGGCTGCCGTTGACGACAACGAGGTGAACCGTCGCACCGAGGACGGTCGCCAGTCCGAGACTTCGGAGGCGATTCAGCGCAACGACTATGCCGACGAGGATGATATCCCCCCCAGTGCATTGTGGAACCAGCGTCGCAGTGCCGTGGATGGTGGCTATGAGCCAGAGGTGGTGAGCGAGATGTCGCTGCAAGACTATTTGCTCGAGCAGGTGCATCAGCGCAATCTGTCGGCCAAGGACGACCTCATCGCCAGCAACATCGTGGGCAACATCGACGCCAATGGCTACCTGCTGCGTAGCGCACGAGCGATAGCCGACGACATCACTTTCAACGAGGGGAAGGAAACCGAAACTTACGAAGTGGAGCGTGTGCTTACTCTGGTTCGGCAACTCGACCCGCCAGGCATCGCGGCCATCAACCTGTGCGACTGCCTCCTGCTGCAGTTGCAACGCAAGAAGGGCGATGATGTGCGTCTGGCCGAACGCATCATCAACCAGTATTTCGACTACTTCGCCCACAAACGCTACGATGACATCGCCACGGCATTGCACGTGGAGCGTGACGATGTGGTAAGGGTGGTGAAGAACGAGATCCTCACCCTTAATCCCAAGCCTGGTAGCGCCTATTACGGTGGGCGTGCCGAGGACCACAGCCAGCAAATCACACCCGACTTCTTTGTCACCATCGATGGTGACAAACTCACCATCACCCTCAACAACTGCATCCCCGAGTTGTCGATAGCCGAGTCGTATGAACGCGAGAATGAAAAATTCAACCGTCAGCCGCCGATGACTCGGACGGGTAGGAATCAGATGCGTCTGGTGCGCGATGTATACATGCGGGCCAAGAACTACCTCAACTTGCTCAAAATGCGGCAGGACACTCTGTTCAACTGCATGCGCGAGATTTGCAGGCGGCAGCAGGAGTATTTCTTCACGGGCGACACCGCCGACCTCAAGCCCATGACACTTCAGCACATTGCCGATGCCGTGGGGCGCGATGTGTCGGTCATCTCGCGCGCCATGACCAACAAATATGTCGACACCCAGTGGGGCATCAAGCCCCTGCGCTTCTTCTTCTCGGAAGGCATCAATGGCGTGTCGACCACCGAGATCAAGGAGGTTCTACGTAGCATCGTGGATGCCGAGGATAAGCATGAGCCTTATACCGATGCCCAGCTTTGTGCCATACTTCGCCAGCGGGGCTACGAAGTGGCACGGCGCACCATTGGCAAGTATCGCGACAATGCCGGCATTCCCAAGGCCGTCATGCGCAAGGCAGTGCATTAGAGAAGGCCTCCCCAAAGCCTATCTGAAGGAGGGGCTTACAGAGGCCCAAAGAACAATCAGTCCAAAGGTCGCCAGGCATCGCCTTGCGATAAAGAACCAAAAACCGCATTGCGTCGCTTGTTTAGTCAAAAAACGCTTGTTTACTCATCACTCGTCACTATGTTGAGCAGATATTCCTTTAACCGCTTGATAGCAGGCTCAGCCCGCTTTTTATCCACTGTGCTCACACCATTGTTCATGCCTTCCTATGGTGTGATGCTGGTGCTGTGGACCTCGGTGATGTGCCTCTTGCCCATGGGCACCCGCATTGCCGTGCTGATGATGGTGTTCGGCATCACCTGCGTGCTGCCGGTGCTGTGCATCGGGTTGTTGCATCATTTTGGAATCATCAGCGATAAACTCCTCGACAAGCAACACGAGCGGCTGTATCCCTATGCATTCGCCGTGTTGTGTTATCTGGGAGCCACGAGCTATCTCCATCACATCCATGCACCCCAATGGTTCATCATGTTTATGGTGGGCGGCTGTGTGGCTTGTTTTATTTCGCTGGTGGTGAACCTATTTTGGAAAATCAGTGCCCACATGGCGGGCATTGGAGGCATTGTGGCACTGCTCTATCAGATTCATGTGCAAGGCTTGAGTGCGTTCAATCTGTTCTGGCTGCTCTGCTTCACCATCCTGCTCGCCGGCATGCTCGGCACCTCGCGCTTGGCACTCAAGCGCCACACACTGCTGCAGGTGCTCTTCGGCTTCGCCAACGGCTATG
The DNA here is from genome assembly GCA_017545095.1 of Muribaculaceae bacterium. The sequence goes on from JAFYCU010000153.1 coordinate 14,481, forward strand.
CCAGCGTGACACTGATGATGAAACTATTTGGTTAAATCGCATCTTAAAAATATGATTAGCATTATCATGGGCAGCACCAGTGACCTGCCCGTTATGGAAAAAGCATGCCAGTGGCTCGATGAGCATGGCATAGCATTTGAAGTGAACGCCCTCTCGGCCCATCGCACGCCGACGGCTGTTGAGCAGTTTGCTCGTGAGGCGCAGGGCAGGGGCGTGAAGGTGATTATCGCTGCCGCCGGCATGGCCGCTGCCCTGCCCGGTGTGATTGCCGCCAACACCACGCTGCCCGTTATTGGCGTGCCCATCAAGGGGATGCTCGACGGACTCGATGCCCTGCTGAGCATCGTGCAGATGCCTCCGGGCATCCCCGTGGCCACCGTGGGCGTGAATGCCGCGCAGAATGCCGCCATCCTTGCCGCCCAGATGCTCGCATTGAGCAACCCCGAAGTGGCGGCTCAGGTGGCCTCGCACAAAGCATCGCTTGGCGAGAAAATCGAGCGCGCCAATCGCGACCTCGCCCAGCTCACCTACAAACACAAGGTGAATTAGTAGTTCCCATAGTCTCTATAGTCACAATATAAGTTCATGATGAAATCCCCCTTCAACTACCATCGCCGCCGCACGGTGAGCGTGAACGTGGGCGGTGTACCACTGGGCAGCGACTGGCCCATTCGTGTGCAATCGATGACCAACACCGACACCAACGACATCGAGCGCAGCGCGGCGCAATGCCAACGCATTGCGCAGGCCGGGGCCGACTATGTGCGGCTCACGGCGCAGGGCGTGCGCGAGGCCGAGGGCATAGGCATGGTGCGCAACCTGCTGCGCAAGCAGGGCTGCAACGTGCCACTGGTGGCCGACATTCACTTCAACCCCCGCGCCGCACTTGCTGCCGCCGCACTCACCGACAAGGTGCGCATCAATCCCGGCAACTTCGTTGACCCAGCGCGCACGTTCCGCCAGCTCACCTACACCGATGAGGAGTATCAGGCTGAATTGCTCAAAATCCGTGAGGCCTTGCTGCCGTTTATCGAGCTGTGCCGCGAGCATGGCACGGCGGTGCGTCTGGGTGTGAATCACGGCTCGCTCAGCGACCGCATCATGAGCCGCTACGGCAACACGCCCGCAGGCATGGTCGAGAGTGCCATGGAGTTCCTGCGGGTGTTTGTGGCCGAGGGGTTCATGGATGTGGTCATCAGCATGAAGTCGAGCAATGTGCAGGTGATGATCGAGGCCGTGCGCCGCATGGTGGTGGCTATGGATGCCGAGGACATGCACTTCCCGCTGCACTTGGGCGTGACCGAGGCCGGTTTCGGCGAGGATGGCCGTATCAAGAGTGCTGTGGGCATCGGCACCCTGCTGGGCGAGGGACTGGGCGACACCATCCGCGTCTCGCTCAGCGAAGACCCGGAGCTGGAGGTGCCTGTGGCGCAAAAACTCGTGGACTACATGGCCACGCGTGAGAATCACCCCGCCATCGAGGGCACTTACTGCCGGGGCTACGACCCGTTGTGTCCGCCGTGCCGTGCACCACGCTCGCTGGCCGGCAAAGCCACCCCTGTGGTCATCGGCGAAGATGCCGACCTCACCCCCGACGAGCTTGGCGACCTCTATGGCCAGTGCCTGGTCATCACTCCCGACAATGTGAATATCTCCGGCTCGCTGCTCCAGCAGCTGCATGAGCTGAAAGACAGCGGCAACCAGCTGCCCGTCATCGCCCGCGTGCATTACGACGACACCGACTTGGAGTGGCTGCAGGTCAAGGCCGGTGCCGACCTCGGCCCGGTGGTGTTGAGCGGACTGGTGGACGGCATCTGGATTGATGCGCCCGCCTATCCCCGTCAGGACGATGTGCAGCGCATCGCCTTGGGCATCCTGCAAGCCGCTCGCCTGCGCATGACCAAGACTGAGTTCATCTCCTGTCCCTCGTGCGGTCGCACGCTCTTCGACCTGCAAGACACCGTGCGCCGCGTGCAGCAAGCCACGGAGCATCTCACCCACCTGAAAATAGGTGTGATGGGCTGCATCGTCAACGGTCCCGGCGAGATGGCCGATGCCGACTACGGCTACGTGGGAGCCGCACCGGGGCGTATCAGCCTCTACAAGAACAAGGAGTGTGTGGAGAAAAACATCCCCACCTCCGAGGCCATCGAACACCTCGTGGCCCTGATTAAGGCCCATGGCGACTGGCGTGAACCATGAGATGATGACCCCAAAATTCATAAATGTATAAATTATTGAATATTGGCAATGAACCGACAACTAAATCTGCAGGAAGAGGCATCGCGTTGCCTGCTGTGCCACGATGCCCCGTGTAGCCATGCTTGTGGCAACGGCGACCCCGCCCGCGCCATCCGCGCCATCCGCTTCGACAATGCAGCATTGGCCAAACAATGGATCGCCGCTTGCTCCGAGCAGGATCTGACGCGTGCCGAGGCAGCTTGCATCCACTACGATCGTCCCATTCGCATTGCCGACATGGCACGCCAGCTGCCCGAGGCATCTGCTCCCCACCCTTTGTCGTCGCTGGCCATCGACTTCTGCGGCATCAGCTGCGAGAATCCGTTTTTCCTGGCCTCGTCGGCTGTGTGCACCAATTATGAAATGGTGGCGCGCGCTTTCGATGCCGGCTGGGCGGGAGTCTATTTCAAAACCATCTGCCTGCAAGACATCAAGGAGGTGTCGCCGCGCTTCGATGCCGTGAACCGCGAGGGGCAGCACGGCGATTTCGCCGCTTTCCGCAACATGGAGCAGCTCAGCGAAAATCCCGCCGAGGTGGACTTCGAGATACTGCGGAGGCTCAAGCAGAATTATCCCTCAAAGGTGGTGGTGGCCTCTATCATGGGGCAGACCGAGGAGGAGTGGATTGAGCTGGCCAAGATGGCCGAGCAAGCGGGCGTGGATGCGGTGGAGCTCAATTTCTCCTGTCCGCAGATGCGTCTGGTCGGCATGGGAAGCGATGTGGGGCAGGACGCAGAGCTGGTGATGTTTTACACCAATCATGTCAAGCATGCAGTGACCATCCCCGTCATTCCCAAGATGACACCCAACATCACCCATATCAACCAGCCCGCCATTGCGGCATACTTTGCCGGTGCCGACGCCATCAGTGCCGTCAACACCATCAAGAGCGTGACCCTTACCGACCGTGCCACGGTGTCGGGACTGAAAACCGTCTCCGGTCTCTCGGGGCGTGCCGTCAAGCCCATCGCCCAGCGCTGTATCCTTGAGATGGCTAAGAGCACGGTGATGAAAAACGTGCAGCTCAGCGGCATTGGAGGCATCGAGACGTGGCGCGACGCGCTGGAGTTTATCCAGCTGGGCTGTCGCAACGTGCAGGTGTGCACCGCAGTGATGCAGTATGGCTATCGCGTGATCAATGACCTGGTTTTGGGTTTGCAACACTATATGGCCGGCCGGGGCATCGACCGTCTGGAAACGCTGGTGGGCGAGGAGCTGTCGAGCTTCGTCAAGCCCAGTGACCTCGACCGCTCCACAGTGGTCTATCCGATGATTGACCGCAACCGCTGCGTTGGCTGCGGCCGTTGCCACCTGTCGTGCATGGATGGCGGCCACCAGGCCATCACCTTCGGTGACGACCACCAGCCCCACATCCATGGCGACAAGTGCGTGGGTTGCCACCTGTGCAGTCTCGTGTGCCCCACCGGGGCCATCACCCACGCCAAGCGCGTGCCCAAACGCAAGTGAACATCTTCCTGAACGTAGTCATCAACGTGAAGCTGGGCAAGGACGGTTACGGCTCGCATGACTCGGGCGAGTGGGTTGACTTGGAGCCTGCAAAATCAAAAGTACGGGTTGGTGTATTCGGCTTATATACAAAACTTTGCCACATTTTGTAGAGAAAAAGATGAAGTTACCCCCGCGATGGTAGCTATCACCGCAGGCGGTGGTGCAAGAAGTGGCTGCGGGCGGAAGCGAAGTAGTGCGCTACGCCGATGGCATTCACTGCCACACCGCTCCAGAAGGCGGCCCCGTAGCCTATGTGCTCGGCCACCACACCGCCTATTACCACGCCGATTCCGATGCCCACATCCCAGGCCACCAGCAGCGTACTGTTGGCCGTGCCGCGCTGCGCGTGGGTGGCCAGGTTGATGAACATATTCTGGTAGGCCGGCCATATGTGTCCGTTGCCCAGGCCGATGAGCACCGCCGCACCGTAGTAGCCCCACAGGTTGGGCACCGCCACAAACAACGTGTAGCCCACCAGCGAGATGAGCATGCCCATCGAGGCATTCTGCGTGAGCCGCCCCTGGCGCAGCGCCCGCGCACCTTGCAGGCGCGAAAGCATCAGTCCCACGGCCAGAATCAGGAAAAACGTGCCCGTGCCGCTGGTCACGCCCATGCGCTCCTTGCCGTAGATGGCCAAATAGGTGCTCAGCACGCCATAGGCATAGCCGAAGGCCATCATCGTGAAGAACAGTTGCCACCCAATGGTGAGGAAGAAGCGGTCGAGCGACATCGCCTGCTTGGGCTTCACCTGCTCGCGTGGTTTGAGTTTCACGCTCGCGTCCACCGCCAGACCAATGCCTGCCGTGATGAGCGACATCCAGAACAGCACGTCGAAGTCGTGCACATAGTTATAGACATACACTGCCACCGTGGGGCCGATGGCCATGGCCAGGTTGTTGCTCAGACCGTAGTAGCCTATGCCCTCGCTGCGCCGGCTGCTGGGCAGCACATCAATGGCCACAGTGCTGTTGGCCACCGTGAGGCCGCCGAATGGGATGCCGTGCAGTGTGCGCACGATGGTGAACAGCAGCAGCGTGCCAGCCACCAGATAACCTGCAAAGAAGATGAAGAACAGGAAAAACGTCACCATCAGCACCTGCTTGCGCGGAAAACTGTCCACCACATAGCCGCTGAACGGTCGGTAGATGAGCGCCGACAGAATGTGGCCGCTCAGCACTGCACCAATCACGTCCTTGGTCGAGTGGAACGTCTCGCTCAAGTACAGCGGCAGCAACGGCATGAGCAGGTAGAAGGCGAAAAACAGCAGGAAATTGGCTGTCGCCACCTTCACAAAGTTGGCATTCCACAAGCGTTCTTTTTCCATGCTTGGTGTGGACTGATTCGCACTATTGTGGCATAAACCGTGAGTGGTCTTCAGGGTCGGGGATGGGCGGAGGCGGTGTGTCGCTAGCCTCGGCGGGTGGGGTGGGGGTGTTGGCCGGTGTGCCGTGGTGGTGGCGTTCGTGCCAGCGGGCACTTAGGTGTTTCACATCCTCGATGCCACGGTCGATGGTCTGATCCACTGCACGCTCGAGCGTGAAGTTGAAGTCGAACGGCAGCACCGACAGGATGGCCGAAATCAAGGCCAGCACCAGCAGCGTGCAGCTCGACACGTAGCCCCATCCCAGGCCCACCACCTCGAAGCCCTCGCCGATGTCCTCGCTCGGCATCACCTCGGGGGCGTGCTGCAAGGCAAGTGCATGGTAGTCGTGCGTGACATTGAAGTAATACAGCCCCAGCAAGATAAAGGCTGCCGAGACCAAGCCCCACCAGCGGTTGCGCAGCGTGTTGAATCCGATGGCCAAAAAGGTGGTGAGGAACGGCAGCAAGGCAAAGGCGATGTGTCGCACGGTAGGGTATTGTGTGATGGTGCCTGCCGTGAAGCTGAACCCCGTGACGCTGCCTTGGAACGAGATATTGTAGAAAGGCAAAAACGCGTAGCACACGATGGCCAGCACGAGAAGTATGTTGGTGATGGGTTTCATCAGCAATATTTGGAAAAAGTTAGTATCTGCGAATATACTAACTTTTGATTAAATAGCGGTCAAAACCACGGCCACAATTAATATTTAATAATCAATCATGCGCCGCAGGCCAAGGGTGTTTAGGATTTTTTAGCGTGCAGCTCGCAGTGTTCAGTGAAGAGAAGCGGCATGTAATCTAGCGGTGTGAAGAAGCCTCAATGGGTAGGCATAAAGGTCTGTATGATGAAAAAAATGTCCTGAATCCATTGCAGGTTGTCAATTTATTCGTACCTTTGCAGCCGCAAAGCCAAGATGCTGTGCAAGGAGTGATGCTCGAGTGGCTGAAGAGGCACGCCTGGAAAGCGTGTAACCGTCAAAAGCGGTTCGCGAGTTCGAATCTCGCTCACTCCGCCACGACAATGCAATGGAATGTAGCTGGTTGGCAACCGATGCCAAAGGCGCATTCCATTTTTTGGTAAAATGGCTTGAACCTTATGTTCTTTTATTCTAAAACACCAACATCAAATGTTACAGAGCCTTGTTATTTGACTAGTTAGTAATTCAAGTTACGGAAGTAGATTTTGTTTGCTCAAGAGCAGTCGCGCTCGTTGGTGGTCGAAGACCACAACAAGGCCACGGCCTTGAAGTGAAGAAAACCCACGACGTGCAGGTCGAAGTGGGTGGCTCTACAGGATTCGGTAGCATCCGAAAAATAAGCCTCTACATTTCAAAACAACATTGACTCGGCCATCAGCCGCACCAGGGTGCGGCTCTACAGGATTCGGTAGCATCCGAAAAATATGCCCCTCCTTAGGAGGGGTTGGGGGTGGCCTTTTCTTGGTTCTTGTGCAGCATGATGTTGATGATAGCGCTCAGGTCGTCCACGTCCACGATGCCGTCGTGGGTGATGTCGGCTTGGGTCTTGAGGCTTGGGTCTTGGTTCTTGCGCAGCATGATGTTGACGAGGATGTTCAGGTCTTCCACGTCCACGCAGCGGTTGCCATTGATATCACCATTGATTTCGGTGTATTGGAACTGCTTGTCGAGCAGCTTGAGCCGTTTCAAGAGCCATTGTGCGATGAGCGTCTTCTGCTCGTCGAAGTCAAGCGTTGTGTAGGCGATATCCTCGTCGCCGCTCCATCGGTCGGCTTCGCGCTGTGCCGTTCCGGCAAGCTGCAGTCGCTCGATGGGGACGATGTAGCGTGCAGTGAGGCTGTCGAGGGCAAAGGTTGAGGTGCGCAGCTGCCAGTAGCGTCGCAGCGTCTGCACATAGGCCCCGCCGGGGTTGAGGGCCACCAGGCGGTCGAACAAGCGATGGCCCATGGGCATCTCCAGGCTGGGATCGGTGTGGTTGTCCTTGTCGGGCATCCACCAGTCGGTCCAGTATTGCCCCGTGGTGGGATCGAGGTCCCATGGGGTGACGCTGATGCGCTTGTCGGCAGCCTGGTCGTGGATGAACCAGTACATGTTTTTCCCCCGGTTGTCGATGGCCTTGAGCAGCTGGCACAGCAGGTAGTAGTCACCCAGCACGGGCAGGTCGAAGTAATCGGCCACATAGGCGCAAAAATCCTCGTCGCTGCTCGCGACCACAAATTGCGCCGCGTTGTAGAATGTCGCCCAATCGGTGGGGCACACCTCGTCGAGGTCGGGGTATTTAAGTTCCAGTCCGCCCCATCGGTCGCTGAAGTTGTTGTAGTCGGCCCTGACGGTTTGCATGGTGACCGGTGCATCCCAACTCACGCCTTTCCAAAGCAACCCGTGTATCTCGCCTGTGTCTTCGTCGAATTTCTTGAGTCGCAGCTGCTTGCGGTCAATGGGCTCGCCCAGCGAGTACAGTCCGCGGTAAGCCCCGTTGAGAAACAGCTCCACAAACTCGCTGTGCACACCGCCCACGGCGTTGGGCGTTAGGCCGAAGTAGTAGGGCTGCGAGGCGAAGTCGCGCCACAGGTCCATGCCCACGTGGTTGCGGATGCGTGCCAGGTCGATTTGTCCGGCATCGAGAATCCAGCTGTTGTCGTTGCGCATTCCCAGTAGCGGCCGGTTCACCTTGTTGCCCTGTGCGTCCACCAGCTTGATGTGGTAGTTGCGCTTGTGGCAGTGGTCTTCGTTGGTGATGCCTCCCCGGTGCTTGCCCTTGGCGGTGAACGTTTCGCCGGTGGTGCCCCCGGGCAGGGTGACGGTGATGGAGCAGGGCTGGTAATCGTTGTTGAAGCTGCCGCTGAGGGTCACCACGGGCAGGAAGGTGAACGCAAGTTGCCAGGTGTGGGACGTGGAGCCACTGCGCACCACCACGGTGTGGGTGTTGTTGCGCGTGATGTCGTTGAGCGTGACGGCCCGGTTGCTTGTTGCCGCGCCATCCATGGTGATGGTTGCCGATGGGTCGTCGCTGGCAATCAATGCAGTGAAAGGCCGCCCAAAGCATTCCTCGGGCACCGAGCACAACAGCATATGCCGTTCCGTGTCGGCCATGGTGGGCAGGCCGTTGACGGTGATGGCGGCATGGGCTGTGCCGCCCGCCAATGCCATCATCGCGATGAGGGCCAGTGACTTCATGACTGGTGCCGTTAAATATACCGCTCCACGGGCAGCACCCAGGCGCGTAGTCCCAGTTTGGGCGTTTCCACGTCCATCTGGTGCAGCGTGTCGAGCACGCTGTCGACACGGCTGTCGTCGACCATGGTCATCATGGCCGAGGCCAGCGACGGCCACGCGTGTGTGCCATAGTGCGGGTCGCCAGTAACGGAGCCGCGTCCCTGCACCTCTTGCCAGGCCGTAAAGCCACGGCACCCCAAGCGCGGGAGCGTTTCCACAATGCGCTCGTAATAGGCTTGGTCGAATGCTATAAAGATTGCTTTCATAAAGGGTGAAAAGTCAAGGGTGATGAGTAAATGAGTGGACAAGTGCCGCAATGCCAGAAGCGAGACTCGTCTCGCCTTACGCCAACAATGCTTCGCATTGCGGCATTATCCATTATCTATTAACCCCATGTCGCTTGTCGTAGTCTTCGTGCAGTTTCTTGCGTTTGCGGCGAATGCCGTTGAAGGCGAAGATGGTGTACATGGTGGGCACAAACAGCAGGGTGAGGATGGTGGAGAACGTTAAGCCGCCAATCACGGCCACACCCATGGGGCGCCACATCTCGGCACCCTCGCCTTGGCCGATGGCCATAGGCACCATGCCCAGAATGGTGGTGAGCGAAGTCATCAGCACCGGGCGCATACGCGAGTGTCCGGCATCGAGCACGGCTCGGCGCACGCTCATGCCGCGTTCGCGGTTGAGTGTGATATAGTCGATGAGCACAATACCGTTTTTCACCACAATACCAATCAGCATGATGGCGCCAATCATCGACATGATGTTCAGGTTGGTGTTGGTGAGCAGCAGGATGAGCACAATGCCCGAGAAGGCAAACATGATTGAGGTCATGATGATGCCGGGATAGGTGAACGACTCGAACTGCGCCGCCATCACGATGTAAACCAGGATGATGATGAGCACGGCGAGCATACTCAGGTCGCGGAACGAGTCTTGCTGATCCTCGTAGCTGCCGCTGAGCTGGATGGTGACACCGGCGGGAATGTCCATCTTGTCGATGAGCGGCTGCGCGTCGGCAATAACCTCGCTCATGGCTCGTTCCTGCACCACGGTGCTCACGGTGATGATGCGCTCTCGGTCTTTGCGCTCGATGGTGGGCGGGTTAAAGCGTTCCACCACGGTGCCCACCTCCTTGAGGCGTATGCCTTGTCCGCGGGCGTTGTAGAGCAGGATGTTCTCGATGTCGGCGATCGACTGGCGGTGGGCTTTGTCGTACATCACCTTGATGTCATACTCATCGCCGTCTTCGCGGAAGTAGCTTGCGGTGGTGCCGTTGATGCGGCTGCGCAGGGCGGTTGCCGCCGTGCTCAGGTTCAGGCCGTAGATGGCCAGCTTCTCGCGGTCGAAGTCCACCTGATATTCTGGCTGGTAGTCGGAGCGGCTGATGTTGATGTCGGCAGCACCTTTCACCCCTGCCAGCAGGCGTTTGAGCCGCTGTGCCACCGAGTCGGTCTTCTCGAAGTCGTAGCCATAAATCTCGTAGTTCAGCGTGCTTTGTCCGCTCATGCCACCGCCACGGCTACCGCCCACGTTCACCAGGGCTTTCTTGAACTCGGGGTAGTGCTTGAGGTCCTCACGCATCAGGCCGGCGATTTCCACGATACCGCGTTTGCGCTCGGTCGATTTGATGAGCTTGATGTTCATCGACACGATGTGCGAGCCGTTGTTCTGCATCGAGGCAAAGGTGTTGTCGCTGCTGGCTTGCCCCACGGTATAGTTGAATACTTTGATTTCGGGGTATTTCTCGGTCCATTCCTTGTAGAGCCGTGCGGTGACCTCCTTGGCCACCTCCACGCGTGTGCCGATGGGGAGCTCCAGGGTCACACCCAGGCGGCTGTTGTCGCTGGTGGGGAAGAACTCGGTGCCGATGAATTTCATCAGGAACATCGAGCCGATGAAGATGCCTAGGACCGTGGCAGTGGTGATCCATCGGTGGGTGACGCACACGCGCAGGATGTGGGTGAAGCCGTCGTCGATTTTGTCGAGCACACGTTCGATAGGGCCGTAGATTTTCTTGAACAGCGAGCTGTCGTTGCGCTGCTGCTTGAGCATGCGGCTGCACAGCATGGGGGTGAGCGTGAGCGCCGCCGTGGTGGAGATAATCATCATGATGGTCACCATCCATCCCAGCTGGCGGAACAGCACACCGGTCATGCCAGTGACCAGCGTGAGCGGGAAGAACACGGCAATCAGGGTGAGCGTGGAGGCAATCACCGAGATGGCCACCTCGTTGGTGCCATGCACGGCGGCCTGCTTGGGAGCCGAGCCGCGCTCGATGTGGGTAGTGACGTTTTCGAGCACCACGATGGCATCATCCACCACCATACCGATGGATATCGACAGCGACGAGAGCGACACGATGTTCAACGAGTTGCCTGTGGCATAGAGGTAGATAAACGAAGCGATGAGCGAGATGGGGATGGTGAGCACGATAATCACCGTGGCACGCCAGCGGCCCAGGAAGAAGAACACCACGAGCACCACGAAAAGCAGTGCGTAGAGCACCGTCTCTTCGAGCGACTTCACGGTGTTGCGGATGTTGTCGCTGGTGTCGACGATATAGTCGAGCTTCACGTCGCTGGGCAGGTTTTTCTGTATGCTGGGCAGGATTTTCCCCACTTGGTTGGAAATCTGCACGCTGTTGGCACCGCTCTGTTTCTGGATGATGACCATGGCGCCTTGGCGGCCGTTGGTGTAGGACTCCTGGGCGCGTTCCTCGAGCGAGTCGTCGATGGTGGCCACGTCGCTCAGGTGCACCACGCCGCCGTTGCTGTAGCCCACCACCAGGCCGGCCATCTCCATGGGGTCTTTGAACTCACCTTGCACGCGCAGCGAGTAGGTGTCGCTGCCGATGTCGAAGGTGCCTCCGGGAATGTTGCGGTTCTCGGCACCGA